>NZ_MDGW01000033.1:0-38486 GCF_001712525.1 Shigella sp. FC1661 | reverse complement strand
TTTGCCGTTACGCACCACGCCTTCAGTAGCGGAGCAGGAAGGACATCTGATGGAAATGGAAGCCACGCAAGCACCTTAAAATCACCATCATACACTAAATCAGTAAGTTGGCAGCATTACCCAGATAGTCATCATGCTGCCAACGACTGTACCCTAAAATCGGGTGTTCCAGACGTTTTTTTAATGTTCTGATGATAGCTTCCGGTATCGGAAGATCCATATCTGAAATAGAGAATGGTAATACATCTTTTACACCAAATCTGTCTTCACAAAAGTCCCATTGTGTGCAATATGTTCCTTTACGAGAAATTGAGGTATTAAAAATATCCATCAACATATCCCCATGTAATTATCCATATCCCGACGTAGGGCGATGACTTTTGTACCGATAATGACTTGTAAGGTATTTTGATCAAGTTTCACAACCGCAATTCCTCCGGCCCTTTTTATTGCAGCCTCATCTATCAATCCCATATCCGCGATAGTTAAACGCAAACGAGTTACACAATTATCCAGTGATTTAATATTTTCTTTACCACCCAGAGCCTTAACCATTTGCTCCGCTGCCTGCAACTCTGATTTATCATGAACTGGGATGTTAGCTATTGCAGTTTCTTCGTGAGCGTTCAGCGTGACAGGACTGGACTCTTCACGGCCTACAGTCATCAGGTTAAATTTGAGAATGGTCCAACGGAACACAAAGTAATAAATGAAGAAATAAGCCACTTCAACACATACCGCTAATGGCCATCCCGTTCTTGTGCCACGTAAGACACCAAAGCTAATAAATTGAATCAGATCGCCAGTAAAGCCCATCTTCACGCCCATATATGGCAGAACCATGTTAGCCAATCCATTCATAAAGGCATGGAAGACAAACAACAGCGGGCTGACAAATAAGAACAGAAATTCAATCGGCTCGCTGACGCCGCCAATAATTACCGTGAGCACACCGGAAATCAGCAATGCTTTGATAGCCCTTCTGTTTTGAGCATGAGCAGTGCGATACATCGCCAGCGCGGCGCCAGCCAGACCATACTGAATCATCAGTTTGCCCTGCTCCATTTTCCCCGCCAAATCCAGCGGAATGACCGCATTCTCTTTGACGTATGCCATAAACATGTTCAGGGTGCCGTAATACTCTTCACCGCCAATCACTGCCGATCCGCCGATTGGGGTAAAGCGGAAAACTGATGTCACCAAGTGATTTAAGCCAAAAGGTATCGTCACGCGTTCGGCAACAGCATAGAAGAAATAACCAACAGGACCGGAAGTTGAAATCCAGTGACCAATGAGCATGAAAAGATTGAAAAATGGCGGCCAGATAAAAGGAATGATCAGACCAAATCCACTCATCACAATCAGTGTAATGATAGGCACAAGGCGTGGGCCACTATAAAACCCTAATGATTCAGGAATACGTAAGTTAACGATCTTTTTATACATGCTGGCGACTAATAACCCTGCCACAATCCCACCCAACACGCTGGTATTGTAGGACTGGATCCCGAGTATGATGGTTTGCCCATGTGTCGACATTTGGTCAGCAGCTACCAATAAGTCGTGCTGTTTAAGATAAAAGTTCGTTCCAAGATGCATCGCCATAAAGCCAATTAAGCCAGAAAAAGCGCCATAGGCTTTATCATCTTTCTCTTTTAATAATCCCAAAGGTATAGCTATCGCAAACAATACAGGTAAATTAACGAAGGCAAACAAACCAAGGCTAACAATAAAATCAAGTATGGTTTTAATTAACGGAATAGCCAACACTGGAATGAATTTTGCCATATCATCGCTGGCTAAACCACTTCCCAGCCCTAACATCATACCACATACACTTAACAGAGCGATGGGATACATAAATGCCTTCCCAGGCTCTGAAAAAAACTCCAGGATTTCTTTTGTTTCATACTGGTTATCTCATGAAAATGTTATGTATAATTAGTCCATTAATACTTTGATGCGAATAGAAAGATATAGTTTCTCTTCCAGAATCAAATCATATTTAAAAGTTGCGTACAGATATCTTTCAATTTCATGAATGGCACGTTGTAACTGAAAATCTTTTTCAAGAAACTGCTCATAGATATCACCAATATTTTTCTGTTTTATTTTTTTCATTACATAACACACGACTAGAAAAATATTTAAGGTGCATCATAAATCTGGAGTAGTTAAATGAACTTCTGTCCACCCTTCTGTTATAAACAACTTCAATAAGCTCCGTGATTTTTTGAGACAGCTCAATAATCCTTACTGATTCATAATCAACTGAATTTTCATAATTATTTAAAATATGCAATGCTATAAAACCAATCTCATCATCCGGTAGTTGAACGCTAAATTGCTCATTAATGATTGTTAATGCATCACGACTTATTGCATACTCTGCTTTGTACAACGCTTTGATTTCCTCAAGGAAAACATTATTAATTTGTATGCCTGAGACGACTCGGGATATTGCATTCGAAATGTGATCAGCAAGAATCAGTAGTAGCGATGGATTGAGTTTTTTTTCGAGATTACTCTCCGCATAATGCACTATCTTTTCGGCAACAAAAATATACTCAATACCCACATGCTCAATCAATTTGTAGAGTTTATTTTTTTGCTCATTTCTGACATAAAAAATCCGGTTTGCAGGATGCTCAGGGACCGACATACCATATTTTTTATTGTAACCAACGCCAGGCCCAGAAATGATAACCTCCTGTCCGTTCACCGATGCCTGTACACAATTATTGTTCATGACTTTTTCGATGATCATTCCATGGCTCCCAAAAAAAAAGCAAGGCATGTCAGAAGTAATAATTACTTCAAACATTGCCTTGCTGATTTAACAGTTACAAGATAATTAACTAATGCGTATACTTTACACGGAATTGTGCTTAATAAAAGAGATGACAGACTTATTTTTTAAGCCGATATTCAAATATTCGACAGCAGTCACAAAACCATCGTTCAACATTTATGTAAATAATATTTATTCAATGAAACATAAATTCATTGAATAAATTAAAAACATCATCCCCTTCTCGCCAGCGTCGCCCCATCGGCAAAATACGCTTTAATCCCCGCAAGAATAGACTCCGCAACTTCCTGCTGGAAAGTCGCCGTTTTCAGTTTACGCTCTTCCTCAACGTTACTGATAAACGCCGTTTCGACCAGAATGGAGGGAATATCTGGTGCCTTTAGTACGGCAAACCCGGCCTGTTCAACTTGATTTTTATGCAGCTTGTTGATTTTACCGAGCTTATTCAGTACCGCTTTACCAAACTTCAGGCTGTCGGCAATGGTCAGCGACTGCACCATATCGAACATGGTGTGGTCGACATAGCGGTCACCGCTTTTGCTCACGCCACCAATCAAGTCCGAGGCGTTCTGGGTTTGTGCCAGATATTTTGCCGCAGTACTGGTTGCACCTTTGGTTGAGAGCGCAAACACAGAGGAACCGCTCGGCTGACGACTGGTAAAGGCGTCGGCATGGATAGAGACAAACAGGTCAGCACGCTGTTTTTGGGCTTTTGCTACGCGCACTTGCAACGGAATGAAGATGTCTTCATTGCGCGTCATGTACACCTTCATATTGCCCTCTTTCTCGATCAGAGAGCGCAGACGGCGAGCTATTTGCAATACCACGTCTTTTTCGCGCGTTTTGTATTTCCCCACCGCACCGGAGTCTTCGCCGCCGTGGCCAGGGTCAAGCATAATAACAATAGGACGATCGCGCCCTGCTTTACCCGGTTGTGGACCACTTTGTGCTGGCGGCACCTGCTTTTCGAGGTCGCCTTTGTTGTAATCCTCCAGCAGCGCCAGCAGCGGGTCCTGCATATCCTGTGCATTGGCCGGATAGAGGTCCATCACCAGACGCTCTTTAAACCCGGCGACCGGCGCAAGGGCAAACAGCTGCGGTTTTACGTTTTGCTTTAATTCAAAAACCATCCGTACGGTCTGCGGGTCAAATTGCCCGACGCGCGCCGACTTGATGAACGGGTCGTCTGCACGAATTTGTGCCGCCATCCCCTTGAGTACCGAGTTCAGGTTTACATCTTCGATATCCACCACCACGCGTTCAGGGTTACTCAACGCGAACTGCTTATATTTCAGCTGACGATTTGATTCTACCGTCACACGGGTGTAGCTGGACGCAGGCCAGACGCGCACCGCCACGACCTGGCTGACCGCAGCCAGACTGACCTGACTTACGCTCAATAGCCACATGGCACCCGCGCCTTGCAGTAAACGACGACGGCTGATTGCAGTGTTGGATCCTGACATGCCTCTCCCGAGCAAAAGAAATCTAAGCTGTGTAACAAGTAAACGACTAATTTGACCGGAAACTTTAGCGAAAGACGCATAATCTGTCATCTAATAAACGGTAAACATTCTTTTTATATTCACGGCATTACTGATAAAAAAGTCGCTCTCGCATAAAATTTACACTTGCACCCTGCGAAAAACAGAATAAAAATACACTAATTTAGAATAATCATGCAAAGGGGTGTGCCGTGGTAAAGGAACGTAAAACCGAGCTGGTCGAGGGATTCCGCCATTCGGTTCCCTATATCAATACCCACCGGGGAAAAACGTTTGTCATCATGCTCGGCGGTGAAGCCATTGAGCATGAGAATTTCTCCAGTATCGTTAATGATATCGGGTTGTTGCACAGCCTCGGCATCCGTCTGGTGGTGGTCTATGGCGCACGTCCGCAGATCGACGCAAATCTGGCCGTGCATCACCACGAACCGCTGTATCACAAGAATATACGTGTGACCGACGCCAAAACACTGGAACTGGTGAAGCAGGCTGCGGGAACATTGCAACTGGACATCACTGCTCGCCTGTCGATGAGTCTCAATAACACGCCGCTACAGGGCGCGCATATCAACGTCGTCAGTGGCAATTTTATTATTGCCCAGCCGCTGGGCGTCGATGACGGCGTGGATTACTGCCATAGCGGGCGTATCCGGCGGATTGATGAAGACGCGATCCATCGTCAACTGGACAGCGGTGCAATAGTGCTAATGGGGCCGGTCGCTGTTTCAGTCACTGGCGAGAGCTTTAATCTGACCTCGGAAGAGATTGCCACTCAACTGGCCATCAAACTGAAAGCTGAGAAGATGATTGGTTTTTGCTCTTCACAGGGCGTCACTAATGACGACGGTGATATTGTCTCAGAACTTTTCCCTAACGAAGCGCAAGCGCGGGTAGAAGCCCAGGAAGAGAAAGGCGATTACAACTCCGGTACGGTGCGCTTTTTGCGTGGCGCAGTGAAAGCCTGCCGCAGCGGCGTGCGTCGCTGTCATTTAATCAGTTATCAGGAAGATGGCGCGCTGTTGCAAGAGTTGTTCTCACGCGACGGTATCGGTACGCAGATTGTGATGGAAAGCGCCGAGCAGATTCGTCGCGCAACAATCAACGATATTGGCGGTATTCTGGAGTTGATTCGCCCGCTGGAGCAGCAAGGTATTCTGGTGCGCCGTTCTCGCGAGCAGCTGGAGATGGAAATCGACAAATTCACCATTATTCAGCGCGATAACACGACTATTGCCTGCGCCGCGCTCTATCCGTTCCCGGAAGAGAAGATTGGGGAAATGGCCTGTGTGGCAGTTCACCCGGATTACCGCAGTTCATCACGGGGCGAGGTTCTGCTGGAACGCATTGCCGCTCAGGCGAAGCAGAGCGGCTTAAGCAAATTGTTTGTGCTGACCACGCGCAGTATTCACTGGTTCCAGGAACGTGGATTTACCCCGGTGGATATTGATTTACTGCCCGAGAGCAAAAAGCAGTTGTACAACTACCAGCGTAAATCCAAAGTGTTGATGGCGGATTTAGGGTAAGCGATGAAAATTGTCGGATGCGACATGCGTAACACTCGTGCGTCGCATCCGGCAATTACGTTTATTCCCGCGAACTAAACAACGCCGCCAGACCACTGCGCCGCTCAGTACGAGTGGCGATTGCCGCACTTAATATACGCTCATCGGCATACAGCGACAGACGGCGACGCGCGCGGGTCACCGCGGTGTATACCAGCTCTCGCGTTACTACCGGCGTGCGTTGGCTCGGTAAAATCAACGCCGCATGGTCGAACTCCGATCCCTGCGATTTATGTACCGTCATCGCCCACGTAGTTTCGTGCTCTGGCAAGCGACTCGGTTGCACAGACTTAATATTGCCGTCCGGCATCGCAAACCAGACGCGCGTCCCCTGCCCGCGATCCAGTGCAATACCGATATCGCCATTAAACAACCCAAGCGCGCTGTCATTACGGGCAATCATCACCGGTCGACCTTCGTACCAACGAGAGTGCGGATGACGATGAATTTTGCGCTTCTGTTGCATAAACTGCTCAATTCGCTCATTCAGTCCAGCCACGCCAAACGGCCCTTCCCGCAGGGCGCACAAAAGTTGGTACTCATTGAACGCCTGAATGATTAAATCCGGCTCGGCACGCGCTTGCAGCAGATCCAGATAACGTCCATAACCCGCAAGAGCTTCCTCAAGCATCGCAATATAATCTTCGCCGCTCTGTAAAAGTCGTTTTTCGATATCAGTAAAATCCTGCTGAAAAACGGTTTTCACTGCCGTTTTATCACCACGGTTGATCGCCGCAGCTAACTGACCAATGCCAGAATCGCTGCCGAAACGATAGCTTTTTTGCAGCAGGCAGAGACTGTCGCGCAAAGATGCCGCTTCTGTGCCGGTTCCTGCCGGAACGTGAGTCCCCGTCAGGCGGCTTAGCTGCCTGGCACGCTCGGCGGTAAAGCCCGCGTTGGCATAAGCGCAGATATCGCCCAGCACAGCCCCAGCCTCAACCGAGGCCAGTTGATCACGATCGCCGAGAAAGATCACTCGCGCATGATCGGGCAAGGCGTCGATCAGTCTCGACATCATAGGCAGATCGATCATTGACGCTTCATCTACCACCAGCACATCAAGATGCAGCGGGTTACCGGCATGATGACGTAAACGCTGGCTACCCGGCTGCGCGCCCAGCAATCGGTGCAAAGTGCTGGCATCTTCCGGAATGCGTTTCTTTTGTTCATCGGTCAGCGGTAACTGTCGCAAAGCCTTGCCGAGAGATTCGGTTAAGCGCGCGGCAGCTTTACCCGTTGGTGCAGCCAGACGGATACGGCAGCGTTCGCCGTCGGCCATTTGAATTAACGCTGCCAGCAACTTCGCCACGGTGGTCGTTTTACCGGTGCCTGGGCCGCCGGAAATCACCGAGATCCGCCGCGTCAGCGCCACTGCCGCTGCAACTTTTTGCCAGTTAATTTCATCGCTTACTGGAAAAAGTTTGTCCAGGGTTTGCGCCAGTAGAGCTTCATCAACCTCAATGGCATGATTCACCTCATTGAAGAAGCGCGCTACCGTCCGCTCGTTACACCACATGCGATTCAAATAAAGACGATCGCCACAGAGGATCATCGGCGTGGGTTCATCTCCCCTGCTGACCGCTTGAGAAGCCAGCAAGCATTCTTCCCAATTTTGTAGCTCACCGATTTCACTGACACAGGTCGCCAACAGCGGATGCGACGCCTCGTTATTTTCCAGTCGTGAAAGCGGCAAACAGACGTGTCCCTCTCCGGCATCATGACTTAACAGTGCCGCCGCGAGGGTGACGGCAGGATGTTCATCTCCCGCCACGGTCAGGGCAAATTGCACATCCAGCGGGCGTAGCTGTTTGTGCTCCACAGCTTCCAGTAATTGCTTTTGCAATTTCATTACGCCTCCTCCAGGGTCATACCGGCAAACATCTCATCCATCAGGGCAATCAACCCGGCGTTGGGTCGGGTTGTGTAAATCCCTTGTTGCGGATGTTCTTTATCAACGCCACGCAGGAACAGATAGATAACGCCGCCAAAGTGACGATCATAGTCGTAATCAGCAATGCGATGGCGCAGATAACGATGCAGCGCCAGGGTATAAAGCTGATATTGCAGATCATAGCGGTGTGCCTGCATCGCTGCTGCCATAGCCTGTTGGGTGTAAACCGAACTGTCTTCACCCAGCCAGTTGGATTTATAGTCGAGCAGGTAATAACGCCCTTCGTGGCGGAATACTAGGTCGATAAAGCCTTTTAACATGCCGCGTACCTGCATGAACTCCAGCGGCGGGCAGCCAGCGGATAGCGGGTCAAACTGGCGAATTAGTGCATCAAGCTGGCTGGCGATGAGCGGTTCGCTAATCGGCAGGTAAAACTCCATCTCCACCTGTTTATCGCGGTCGGAAAGCTGACTCAGGCTAACACCCTTTTCATTGAGAGGTGCCTGGAGGACAGCCGTGATCCACTCGGTCAACATCGGTTCCCACTGCGATTCAAAGCCGCCGAGTTCCAGTTTTTCCTGTACCCAGTTCGGGTCAACCGGCTGGGTAAAATCGAGGTCTTCAAACAAACTGTGCAAGAATGTCCCCGGTGACGCACCGCGCGGGAACTGATGCGGTGTTAACGTCGGTTCTTCAACGACGCTGACCACGCCTGCGGCATCAACATCCAGCCGTGGCATCAGATCCTGAGCGATACCGTGACCACGCTGCTGCAAGCCGGAGTAGCTGGTGACACGCCAGTTATCGCCGGGCAATCGTTGTAGTGTCCTCGCATTCAGTTCTGCAGTTAAAGCATCATTAACCTGCCAGGGCTGGTTATCACCAGTTTGTGCCGTTTGCCAGGCAATATCATCATCGCATAACGCTTCAATACAGGTGCGAAGCCCTGCCGCATCTTGCGGTTCCCCTTTTTGCAGCAAACGCCCGAGCGCACTTTGGTGGACGTCGGTGTCACCTTTTTTATCGCCACGACGGCGCACCAGCGGTGCAACGCCGAGACTGCAATGCCAAACCGAACGCGTTAGCGCCACGTAAAGCAAACGCAGATCTTCCGCCAGACGTTCGACCTCCGCGAGGTCGACGCTTTTTGGCGCAGCATTAAGATCCAAAACTGCCTCAAACGAGTGGCGATCGTGATAAAACGCCTGATCCTGGACGCGGAAATTGGTAATAAATGGCAACCAGACCAGCGGATATTCCAGCCCTTTCGATTTATGGATCGTGACAATCTGCACCAGATGTTTATCACTTTCGAGGCGCATTTGTTGGCTGGAGGCATTACTGTCTGGCTCGAGGATATGTTGCGATAACCAGCGTACCAGCGCATGTTCACTTTCCAGCTGCGTTCCGGCTTCTTGTAGCAGTTCGCTGATATGCAAGATATCGGTAAGACGCCGCTCACCGCCTGCCGTTGCCAGCAAGTTTTCTGCAATGTTACGCGCCGACATCAGCGCCCGCAGCATCGGCATAACGCCACGTTTGCGCCAGATTTGCCGATAACCATCGAACTCTTCAACTACCGCATCCCACGCATGTTCGTCATTATTCAGCGTTTCGATATCCAGCGCGTTCAGCCCCATCATTGACGTTGCCAGCGCACTACGCAGGGTGTTCTCACGTTCGGGCGTCATCACCGCCTGCAATAACCAAAGCATTTCCTGCGCTTCCAGAGTTTCAAAAACACTGTCGCGGTTCGAAAGGTAAACGGAAGGGATTTCCAGCAACGTTAAGGCATCGCGCACCTGGGCGGCCTCCTGGCGGCTGCGCACCAGCACACTGATGTCCGAAGCACGCACCGGACGCGCGTCGTCGCCGTTCATCAGCAACGCTTCGCCCCGCTGTCCGGCTTGTAGCCAGTCGCGGATTTGCGCAGCACATACCTGCGCCATGGTACTTTGATAGTCGCCAACGCCGCAGCTTTCGCCTTCCATCAGCCACATTTTCATCGCAGGCTGCGTTTCACCTTTAAATACAAAACGTAACGCCTGATTTTTCCCGGCTGATTTCACTGGAATAAACGGTATTTCGCGAAACATGAACGCGTCATCAGTCTGGCTGAAAAGCTTGTTCACACTGTTCACCATTCCAGGTGCGGAGCGCCAGTTGGTGTCTAAAGTGTAGTGGGCGTGAACTTCACTACGCGCCTTCATATAAGTGAAGATATCCGCACCCCGGAATGCATATATGGCCTGCTTCGGGTCGCCAATCAGCAACAATGCGGTTTCCGGCTGATGGTGCCAGATACGGCGAAAAATTCGGTACTGCTGGGGGTCGGTATCCTGAAATTCATCGATCATTGCCACCGGGAATCGCGTACGGATCGCCGCTGCCAACACCTCACCGCTTTCGCTACGCAGCGCGGAATCGAGCCGACTTAACATGTCATCAAAACCCAATTCGCCACGGCGGCGTTTTTCACGCGCTACTGTTTCGCGGATCTCAGCCAATGCGCGGGTGATCACCAGATCGCGGATCGACAATGGTTCTGCAAGCAGTTGATCGATCGCCTCAAACAGTGGATGTCGCGGGGTTTCCCCCCCGGCTTTCGTGCGATCTTCTAAGAAACGCTGGGAGAATTTTTCCAGCGACTCCGGCAACTGATAACTGTTGGTCTCTTCTTCTGCCCAGGCGCTGATCTTGTCGATCCATTTAGCCTGATTGCTACGGTTAAACTTGCGTCGATCAATACCAGAAGATTCGATCAGCGCATCCAGTTCACCCACTGCGTCGCGCCACTGCTGTTTTACCGTAGCAATACGCGCCACAATTTGCGCGTGGCGGGAAGCCAGCGTTTCATCATCGGGCGGCGGTGCTTTGATAACCGGCGCTTCGCCTTGCAGATAACGATTAATATCGCGCAGCAACGCCTGCGGCCCTTTCCAGGTTTCAAAGACGACCTGGGCTATTTCACGCGGCAGCGGGTAGCAGTGGCGACGCCAGAAATCGGCGCAGGCCTGGTAACGTAGCAGAGACTCATCTTCAATCAGCTGCTGCTCAAACAGCATGCCGGATTCAAAGGCATTCAGGTTGAGCATGCGCTGGCAAAAACCGTGAATAGTAAAGACTGCCGCTTCATCCATCTGCCGTTCGGCTAACAACAACCACTGCGCGGCTTGCGCTTTATCGTCGATCTCTTCCAGCAGACGTTCGTACAGTGGATTGTCGGTAGTTTCACGCAGACAGGCGATGCGCAACTCATGGATATTGCTACGGATACGACCACGCAATTCTGCCGTGGCAGCCTCGGTAAAGGTGACCACCAGCAGTTCTTCAACGGTCAGCGGGCGGGGAAAGGCGGCGGAACCGCCTAGTCCAAGTAACAGGCGCAAATAGAGCGCCGCAATCGTAAAGGTTTTGCCTGTGCCGGCAGAGGCTTCAATCAGGCGCTCACCCTGTAAGGGCAAGCGCAAAGGATCTAGTGTCTCGGCGACATCACTCATTCTTTTCACTCATCAGGGGCATTGTTTGCTGCAACGCGCTGACGTTCTCCCACACTTTCCAGCCTTCAGGGTGTACATATTCGGCTTTCCCGTTCTGGCTGCCGGAAATCTGCGACAGAATAGCCATGCCTTGCGGCTCGACCACCGCCTGATGGAAGAAATCAGCAAGTTTTTGCGGCGTCAGCAGTTTTATCTGGGCCACGATTTTATCACGCGAATCGAAGCGCATATTGCCGCGATCGAAATCTTTACTTAACTTCGATGCTTCTTCGCCGAGCGTTTGCGGTGCCTGCAGCATCTGGGTAATTACCGCCTGCTGGATTTGCGCAAACTCATCTGGCTTCATCGCTCGCAATTTTGCCTCTGCGGTTGGGAAAAACGCCTTGTAACGCTCCCACAAGAATGAAGGCTGTTTATCATTGCTTTGCAAAAGGAAGCCCATGCCCCACTGACGCCCCACGCTCATTGGAAACGCAAACACGGCATAGCCCAATTGTTCTTCGGTACGCAACTGATTGTAGAACCACGGCTGTACGATCTGCCCCAACAGAGAGCTATAGGCTGAGCTGGTGTATTCATCGTAGCCAGTCGGTACAAATACCGCTGCCAGTGCGGAGTCGGTGCTGTTACCGGCTTTTTCAAAGATGACGGATTGTTTTTTATCGACCACTACATCTTTGTTTCGACACCACTCTGAACCATCAGCGCCCAACTGTTTTTGCACATCGCGTGCCTGCGTTGTTGCCTGGGCCTCGGTCATGTTGCCGATAACCATAAACTCTGGTCGAGCCCCTGATTTTAAGGCGTCGCGATAGGCCAGCACCTCTTTCAACGTAATGGAGGGCAAAATTTTACGCCGTTCATCTCGCGAGAAGTACGGCACTTGCGAGAGCATCTGCGCGGGCATAATCGCCTGCTCAAACGCTTTACCCTTTTCTGCGGAATCCATCATCTGGTTATACCAAGACTTCGCCTGCTCAAGCTGATCTTCCGTAGCGGTATAGCTAAAGTACCCCTCGAGCAATGCCTGGAACAGCTGCGGCAGACGCTGGGTGTAACCATTAGCATTAACCATAAGGCCGTTGTTAGCGTTGGTGGAAAAACTTATGCCACCAACCGACGCCTGGTTGCTTAACTGATCAAGCGCCAGCCCTGCGAGATAATCATTGAGCGCAAACATCACCTGATTGCGGGCGCTGTCCATGGCTTTCGGATTACGCAAAATCAGGCTGACATCAGCTTTGGGTTCGCTGGAAAAATAACGGCTTGGCGCATACACCACGCGCAGATTCGACTCATCAACAATCAGCTCTGGATGGTCATATTTCTTCTCTGACTTAATCAGCGAGAAATCGTCAGGAATATAGGGGTTAAGCTCCGGTAAGGAGAGCGCAATATTGGCAGCTTTTTGCTGCCAGTCAGCGAAAGTTTGTTCGCTGATTTTATCGACCTGATACGGCGCATCGACAAAATAAGCCGTTTTATTGTGCGGCTCTTTCGGGCTGATATACCAGATACGCGCATTCTGCGGCGTCATCATCGCCAGACGTTCTTTTACTGCTTTAGCATCGTACCGATCGGCAATATTGACTGCATCCAGCGTATGCTCAACCGGAACGCGAATCATGGTATCTGCCAGCCATTCGACGTAATCCATATCACGGGTGATCGACGGATAACGGAAGTCGATATCCAGCACATTCGCCAGTTCATCGAAGTATTGTTTATCAATGCCTTTTTCACGTAACAGATTGAGATAGCTAAAAATTGCCGCCACAACCTGATCGCGATTAGCCAGGCCTTTATCGGTTAAAGACGCAGAGATCGCTAATACGCCGCTGTTGCCGTTGACGATAGGATCGGAGTTGGCGCTAATGCCCTCAACTAATCCCTGCTTTTGCAGCCAGTCGGAAAGTGTACCTGGGCTGCGATTACCAATCAGATAGGTAATCAATTCATCCGTTTTACTACGGAACTTCGCTGAGTTGTTATCGATGCGAAACTCAACGCGCAGAACTTTACGCGGCAGTGCCGGGACGTAATGAATGATAATGCCCTTTTGCGCGTCGGTGACTACCGGCACGGTGATTTCCGGTTTTTTGCTCTCTTTGTTCGGCACGCGACCAAAGGTGTCCGCCGCCATTTTTGCCAACTCCGGCAGCGGTTTATTGCTGTAAATAACCGCCTTCATCAGATTGGCGGAATAGTACTTCTCGTGGAAATCTTTCAGCGCCTGCTGCACCGGATTACCAGGTTTATCGCTTAAAGTTTCGAGGTTACCACCAGAAAACTTTGAACCGGGGTGTGCCGGGTTAATGGTTTCTGCGCTGACCTGTGCCATGCGCATCCCGTCACGCGTACGCGCCATGGTTAATTCAGCGTTCACCGCATTACGCTCACGTTCGGCATATTTCTTGTCGAGCAAAGGTTCAGCAATAGCATCGGCCAGGCGGTCTACCGCACCAGGCAAGGCGTCGTTCTCAACTTCCAGATAGAAAGCCGTGCGATACGGCGCAGTGCTGGCATTGTGACTACCGCCGTGCATTTTGAGATATTCGGCCAGACTGTCAGCCTGCGGGTACTTTTTCGACCCCATCAGACTCATATGTTCAAGGTAATGTGCCAGCCCCTGGTACGCCTCGGGATCTTCCAGCGACCCAACGGGCACCACCAGCGCCGAGAGCGATTTAACTGCCTGCGGATCAGAAACCAGCAAGACCACCATACCGTTATCCAGACGTATAGCCTGATACTGGCGGTTATCTTTATCACTTTTACGGATGGTTTCCTGAATCGGCTGCCATCCCGTTTCTGCCTGACTTAAGGGTGCCCAAAGGGCAACTAACAACAATAATGCTTTGAACCAAGTGCTGCGGGGCATTCACGGACCTCATAATCAACTTAATTTTCTGTCCAGATTCAACACGTTAACGCAAATCATCTGCCAGAATTTAATCTTGTGCTGCACGAGTCAGCCTATGTTTATATAACCATCAGTCCGTGACTGGTGCGCATCATAAAGTAAGCGGATAGATTGCGCAATTTTTATACAGCACTCATGACTGATTAAAGCGAAACAGCGGTAACAGGAAACGTTGCGACTGTTCAACGATGGCCTCCATTGTCTCTGGTGTTAATTGCCGCCAGAGCCTTTGATACCAGATATCATCACCTTCGCCACGCACCATCATGTTGCCTTCGTAAGCCTGAAGGAATTTCGTACGGGCTTTTTGCAACGTGGAATCGTCATCCAGCATGGCATCGTTTTGCGCGTCATAACAGGTTTTTAGCCACGCGCCGCCACTTTCAGGTAACACCAGCAATGGCGCGGACATCCCTTCACGATACCCCTCAATCAGTTGTGAGAGGTAATGCAAAGCCTGTTCGGCTGCAAGCGGCGGAAAACGCCACTCGCCGTCTTTGCGTAGAAAAAGGCGACTTTCACCATTACCACCGCTGGCACAGTAGACAAGGTGTTCCAGCCAAAGTTGCATTCCCTGCGCCACACTTAATAAAGAGGGATGCCAGCGCAACAGGCCATCCGGCTGCACCTGCGGCAACCAGCCAGTTATCTGCACACCGTTGCAGGCGAGATCAATTTCCATACTCTGCCCCGGCTGGCGACAGGCAATGACTCTGTCGGCAAGCTGCTGCATCTCCTGGCACTGAGTTTCCCAGAAAATTTCACCAAAAGCGCCATACGGTAAATCCCCTGCCGCCCGGAAGCGACGGAACAAGCGTTCGGCATCATCCTGCTCAACCAGTGCATTCAATAACTGCTGATTGATTTGATAACGGCTAAGCCCTTCCAGAATAAATGGCTCGGTGTCGGGGATTTCGCTGTCTTCGGTACGGAAGTTCACCTGCAAACGCATCTGGAAAAATGCCCGCACCGGATGTGCCCAGAATCGTTGTAGCGTTTCCAGCGGCACGGTTTCCGGTAAGGTAAACGGCAGCGGCTGAACAAATTCAGAATGTGCTTTACCAGCCCGGCTGGCCGCAGGTAGCCATTCACGAGCATAGCTTTGTCGTTCGCCTGGCTGGTAGTTTTGTGGATCAAACGGCATCCGGGTATGGAGGCAGGTAAGATGCGCTTTTACCCTTGCCTCGCTTTCATCACAGTTGAGCGCTTCATCGCCCGGTAGATAATGACTTTGCCCGATGTAGTCGATCAGTTCCTGCACCAGTACCGACGGGAAACGTTCACTGTTATCCTGAATGGAAAGCCCGATATAACTGATATAGAGTTTTTGCTGCGCGGAAATTAACGCTTCCAGGAACAGGTAGCGGTCGTCATCGCGACGGCTACGGTCGCCACGCTTCGGTTTCTGGCTCATCAGGTCAAAGCCCAATGGCGCAAGCTGACGTGGATAAACGCCGTCGTTCATTCCCAGCAGGCAAACCACTTTGAACGGAATTGAACGCATTGGCATCAGAGTACAAATGTTAACCGGTCCGGCGAGAAAACGCTGGCTGATACGTTCTTGATCCAGACGCTGTGCCAGTTCATCACGCAATAGTGACAGCGGCACCGCGTCGCCATACTGCGCACCTAAACCTTCGGCGATAATCGCCTGCCATTGTTGTTCGATCAGCGTCATCGCCGCTTCGGTTTCCGCATCCGGCAGGAAGAAGGCGTTGAGCATATCGCGACAAACCGGCAACCACTCTTCTAGCGGACGCTCCTGTGCCAGCCCGCGATGCCAGATGTTTAGCTGCATTAGCAGTGAAGCCAGATGCCCCACCAGTTCTGCAATTAAGCCGCTCGACTCATCATAAGGTAGAACCGATTGCCACTCGCCCTGCGCGCTCTCCATCGCGTAGCCCAGCAACATACGCGTCAGGCCAAATCGCCAGGTGTGTTGTCCGGTGGCGGGGAGTTCCAGCTCGCGAACGTTGTCGTCATCTATCCCCCAACGAATGCCGGATTCGTTGACCCACTGGCGTAAATAACGCAGCCCTTCTTCGGTGATGTCAAACCGCGCCGCCAGCACCGGCACATCCAGTAATGCCAGCACGTCTTCCGACACAAAGCGGCTGTCTGGCAACGATAACAGGCTGATAAACGCTTCCAGTACCGGATGCGACTGCCGCGCCCGACGGTCGGAAATGGCGTAAGGCAGGTAACGATCCGCAGGTGCGCTACCAAACACAGCCTGAATAAACGGACTGTAGCTGTCGATATCAGCCACCATCACGATGATGTCGCGCGGAGTAAGTGTCGGGTCTTCTTCCAGCATCGCCAGCAGGCGATCGTGCAAAACTTCAACTTCACGCTGCGGGCTATGGCAAACGTGGAAGGTGATACTGCTATCCAGTGGATCAAGCGGGCGTTTGTTATCGCTACGGGAAAACTCTTCGATGTTCACACCAGCAACGGCACGGTTTTCCAGTTCCAGAATGTCAGACTGAATGTTATGCAGCAGGTTATCTGGCGTGACATCGACAAAGGCGTCCAGCTCCTGGCTGCTCTCCAGGTCAGAAAGGAGATAAATGTAGTCGCGCCCAAGCTTCCCCCATGAGGCCAGCAGCGGGTTGTCGACATCCTGTTCACCATCGCTGTTAAAGAGCTGTCCGGCATTTTCGCTATCGCGAAATAGCGGCAATTCGCGATCTTCAAAACTGTGTCGACGCTGACGAGTCAGCAGTTTCGCCAGATAAGCAGGATCTTTAATATCGCCCCAGTAATAACGGCAGGGGTTGGTAAACAGGAGATGGATTTCAATATGTTTACCCAGCGCCTGGAGCGCCTGGAGATAAACAGGCGGTAACGCGGAAATACCGCATATAAAGACGCGCGAAGGTAACCCCGGCGGGCAGGTCGTCGCGGACTCCAGCGTTTCGATAAAGCGCTGATAGAGATTCGCGCGGTGCCAGCGCGGTTGTCCGAGTTCATGGGTATATTCCACCAGCGCCTTCCACAACGGCGCTTGCCAGGCCTGTGCTTCTCCCAGCCCTTCAACCAAATGTCCTGTTTCCCATTGTGCCAGCCACTCCGGGCGATAGACCAGATACTGGTCAAACAGGTCCGCCGCTTTTGAGGAAAGCTGGAACAGTTTTCGCTTGTCGCTATCGTCAGTCAGATAATGCCGCAACAGGGTAAAGTCTTCGTGCTCCAACAGTTGTGGCAGCAGAGTCATCAGTTTCCAGCTCATGCTCTGTTTGTTAAAGGCGCTCTCTTTGGGGATCTCCGGTAACACCCGGACGAACATATCCCAGATAAAGCTCGCAGGCAGCGGAAAATCAATGTTTGCCGCAATACCAAACTTTTGCGACAGGGTCATTTGCAGCCACTGTGCCATACCGGTACTTTGCACCAGAATCATCTCTGGTTCGAAAGGATCGTCCAGCCGTTCGCGTTCGACAATAAACTCCATCAACGCTTCCAGCACGTCCAGACGATTGGAATGGTAGACCCTTAACATAGCGGCTCCTGACTACTGACGATTCGGGCAATGCAGGCGGGTCATCTCGCCTTCTCTGCCCCCGGGTGAAACTAGCGTAACGCTGATGCTGACACATCCCGCCTGCGATGTCTGCAATCGGTTGACCTGCCAGTTAGCTGGTGGCGAAATCGCGCGCAGTTGCGTTTGCTGCCAGCCATGCCGCCAGAGCTGTTGGTACTGGTTTCTGCTGGCAAGACTGTTCATTAATGTTCGCTGGAAACCCGATAACGCAGTGACAATCATCACCATCAACACCATCGCCAACATTACCTCCGGCAGGCTAAAGCCTTGTTGATTCTTCAGGGAAGCTGACATAACGCCCTCTCTTTCAGCGGACAAAAATCGCTCCAGCCGCTTGGCGAAAAAACAATGTTTCCATCAATGACTTCGTCTGTTCGCCACAACGAAACGCCTTCATAACCGGCAATCAATAAGGCTTCATTATCTGCCAGTAAACGCAAACAAACCTGGGCATCGGTTTCAGCGTACTGCGAGCACTGAACTGCTGGCTGCGTCTGCCAGGAGTGCATTTTTCCCCACGCCAGCGCCGACTGAACGATGGCCTGGCGGCGCAATGACTGACTTTCCATGCTCACGCGAGAGGCAAAACTGCGATCCTGTTGGCTCATTCCTTGTAATAGCAAACTACCCAAAACCAGCAGCATCAGGACCAGAGCCAGTGACGAAACACCCTTTTCGCGGTTCACAGGTTGAATCCTGTCACGCTATAGCTGGCATTCACCACGGTTTGCGGTTCAGACTTACTGGCAGCACGCATATTAACCGTCAACACCGGCGAGAAGCCGCTGACATCCTGACGTACGACCTGAAAAGTGTCGATAATGATGGCATCCGGATTAGTGACTTTATCCCAGCCCTTACCTTCACAGGATGTCGCACCGCGTAGCGTTTCCAGCACATGCTCCTTCAGACGAAATCCAATCTGGTCGGACTCTTTTACCGGTTCGCGATCCCAGATACCGTTACTGTTCGCATCCCACTGCACAATGATACAGTCACCCTGTCCGACAATTTCCAGCCCTTCGCCGGTACAGATGCCATGACAATAACCCGCCCTCTGGAGATGCTTCGCGACGGTAAATACCCGCAGCCAGATTTCATCTTCCAGCGCCAGCTTACGGGTGCTCGTTAAACTTTCACGCTGTAACGCAGGCAGAAAGCGTGCAGCCCCCAGCAACAATACGCTACTGATCGCCATAGCAATCAACACTTCCAGCAGAGAAAAACCTTGCTCTTTTACAGGCATCCTTCTGTTTCTCCTTGCTGACAAAGCCGGAGTCTTCCCCACGGCGAAACCACCAGCCACCACTCGCCCGTTGAGTTTTTGAAGCGAATATGCCCGGCCCATGCGGTATTGCGCAGGCCAAAGAAAGCAAGCGAAGGTGTCAGGTCGCTCATTTCGACTTCGGGCCAGCGTGGCACAAAGACCAATGGTGAACTGCCATGACAGGTATTGGCCCCAGCAGCGGAACTCACAAGGCACCATAACGTCCCCTCCCTGATAACGCTGATACTGTGGTCGCGGTTATGCCAGTTGGCATCTTCACGTAAATAGAGCAAATAGTCCCGCGCCTGGCTGGCGGTTTGCCATAGCCGTTGCGACTGCTGCCAGTATTGCCAGCCATAGAGTCCACTTGCGCTTAGCATGACCAAAATCAGCATCGCGACCAGCGTTTCAATCAGCGTATAACCACGTTGTGTTTTCATGCCGGCAGTATGGAGCGAGGAGAAAAAAAGACGAGGGCCAGTTTCTATTTCTTCGGCGCATCTTCCGGACTATTTACGCCGTTGCAGGACGTTGCAAAATTTCGGGAAGGTGTCTCGAAGAATTTAATGGAGGGTAAAAAAAACCGACGCACACTAGCGTCGGCTCTGGCAGGATGTTTCGTAATTAGATAGCCACCGGCGCTTTAATGCCCGGATGCGGATCGTAGCCTTCAATCTCAAAATCTTCGAAACGGTAGTCGAAGATGGATTCGGGTTTACGTTTGATAATCAACTTCGGCAGCGGACGCGGTTCGCGGCTTAATTGCAGATGAGTTTGATCCATATGATTGCTGTACAGGTGCGTGTCGCCCCCCGTCCAGACAAAATCGCCCACTTCCAGATCACACTGCTGCGCCATCATATGCACCAGTAACGCGTAGCTGGCAATGTTAAACGGCAGGCCGAGGAAAACGTCACAGGAGCGCTGATAAAGCTGGCAAGAGAGTTTGCCGTCTGCCACATAGAACTGGAAGAACGCATGGCACGGTGCCAGCGCCATTTTATCCAGTTCGCCTACGTTCCACGCTGAAACAATAATGCGGCGCGAATCCGGGTCGTTTTTCAGCTGGTTCAGTACCGTAGTGATCTGGTCAATATGACGACGATCCGGCGTTGGCCAGGCGCGCCACTGTTTACCATACACTGGCCCGAGGTCGCCGTTTTCATCGGCCCATTCGTCCCAGATGGTGACATTGTTTTCGTGTAGATAAGCAATGTTAGTGTCGCCCTGCAGAAACCACAGCAGTTCATGGATGATGGAACGCAGGTGGCAACGTTTAGTTGTCACCAGCGGGAATCCATCCTGCAGGTTAAAACGCATCTGATGACCAAAAATGGAAAGCGTTCCGGTTCCGGTACGGTCGTTTTTCTGTGTGCCTTCGTCGAGCACTTTTTGCATCAGTTCTAAATACTGTTTCATGGTTCCTCAGGAAACGTGTTGCTGTGGGCTGCGACGATATGCCCAGACCATCATGATCACACCCGCGACAATCATCGGGATGGAAAGAATTTGTCCCATGCTGATGTACTGCACCCAGGCACCAGTAAACTGCGCGTCGGGCTGGCGGAAAAACTCAACAATGATGCGAAACGCGCCGTAACCAATCAGGAACAAACCTGAGACAGCTCCCATTGGGCGCGGTTTACGAATATACAGGTTGAGGATAATAAACAGCACTACACCTTCCAGCAACAGCTCGTAAAGCTGTGATGGGTGGCGCGGCAGCACACCGTAAGTATCGAAAATGGATTGCCACTGCGGGTTGGTTTGCAGCAGCAAAATATCTTCTGTACGGGAGCCAGGGAACAGCATGGCAAACGGGAAGTTCGGGTCAACGCGGCCCCACAATTCACCGTTAATAAAGTTGCCCAGACGCCCGGCACCAAGACCAAACGGAATGAGTGGTGCGATAAAATCAGAGACCTGGAAGAAGGAACGTTTAGTACGGCGGGCGAAGATAATCATCACCACGATAACGCCAATCAGGCCGCCGTGGAAGGACATGCCGCCGTCCCAGACACGGAACAGATACAGCGGATCGGCCATAAACTGCGGGAAGTTGTAGAACAGAACATAACCAATACGTCCACCGAGGAAGACGCCGAGGAAGCCCGCATAGAGTAAGTTTTCAACTTCATTTTTGGTCCAGCCACTGCCCGGACGATTCGCCCGACGTGTTGCCAGCCACATTGCAAAAATGAAACCCACCAGATACATCAGGCCGTACCAGTGAAGCGCCACGGGTCCTATTGAGAAAATGACCGGATCAAACTCCGGAAAATGCAGATAGCTACTGGTCATCTGTCACCACAAGTTCTTGTTATTTCGCTGAAAGAGAACAGCGATTGAAATGCGCGCCGCAGGTTTCAGGCGCTCCAAAGGTGCGAATAATAGCACAAGGGGACCTGGCTGGTTGCCGGATACCGTTAAAAGATATGTATATGATCCGCGCTATAACCCTCCGCGAATCAGCCCGCCCATGCCGCGACGCTCCATAAAGGCTGCAACCTGATGACGAACTTCGGTCGCCAGTTGCGCTTCCAGACTACGCTGCGCAAGATTTTCTGCTTCGGCAAAATCAATGCGCCGCAGCAGGTATTTTACCCGCGCTACAGAACGTCCGTTCATAGACAGATGGCGATACCCAAGCCCAATGAGGATTGCCACGCACATGGGATCGCCCGCCATTTCACCGCACAAACGGAGATCGATACCATGTATTTCCGCTTCCCGGGCGATCATTGCCAGAGCTCGTAACATTGCAGGATGAAGGCTGTCATAAATGTTCGCCACCCGGGTATTGTTGCGATCAACGGCCAGAATGTATTGAATCAGATCGTTGGTGCCAACAGAGATGAAATCGACCCGCTTTGCCAGATGCGGCAGCATAAATACCATTGACGGTACTTCCAGCATGATGCCGATACGTGGTTTGGGAATTTCGTAACCGATCATCTCCTCGACTTCACGTCCGGCACGTTCAATCAGGCGGCGTGCTTCGTCAACTTCATCGAGGCTGGTGACCATCGGCAACAGAATATTCAGGTTGCCCGTAGCGGCATTAGCACGCAGCATCGCCCGCACCTGGATCAAGAAGATCTCCGGCTGATCGAGCGTAATGCGAATCCCACGCCAACCCAGGCATGGATTCTCTTCGCTGATCGGCATGTAAGGCAGCTGCTTATCTGCTCCGACATCCAGCGTACGCAAGGTGACGGGTTTATCATTGAACATTTGCAGCATCCCCTGATACTGCGCCACCTGTTCTTCTTCCGACGGGAAACCACTTTGCAGCATGAATGGGATTTCAGTGCGATAAAGACCGATGCCATCAATACGGCTGCCCAGTTTTTCTTCATGTTCCGGGCTTAAACCAGCATTGAGCATGACTTTTATACGCTCACCGCTTTTTAACTGCGCGGGTAAATTGACGTCATCTTCCGCCAGACGGCTAAGCTCAATCTCTTCACTAATTAGCCGCTGATATTCTTGCAGCAGTACCGGCTCCGGATCGACCAGCAATTCACCGCGATAGCCATCAACGATCAGCGTCCTACGATGCAGCACCGAAGGCTGAATATCCGCGCCCATCACGGTAGGGATCCCCAGCGCACGTACCATGATCGCAGCATGGGAGTTGGCTGCGCCATCTCGCACGACAACACCGACTAAGCGATCCTGGGGCAGCTCAGCAAGAGTTGTCGCTGACAGTTCATCTGCCACCAGAATGAAACGTTCCGGCCAGGCGTTCGGCCCTTGATTAGCGTCATCAAGATGAAACAGCAATCGCTGACCCAGCGCACGTAAATCGCCAGCCCGCTCTTTGAGATAGTTATCGCTTAGCGCGGCAAACTGTTCGGCAAATTTTTCAATGACCGTTTTTACCGCCCACTCTGCCACCGAGCCTTTATCAACCTCGGCAAACAATTCGCGACGCAGCCGGGTGTCCGAAAGCAGGTGCGAGTAAAGATCGAAAATAGCCGCCGTTTCTTTTTGTGCTCCGGCGGCAAAGCGTTTGCTGTAGCGGCGAAACTCGTTTGCCGCTTCTTCCAGCGCCCCGGTCAATCGTTCGCGTTCCAGAGCCGGATCCAGCGTTGATGCCTGATACACCTGTTCCATTAAAGGTAACGTGGCATCCTGCCAGCCTTCGGCAATCGCCACACCAGGTGCTGCCGGTAATGCGCGGATTCGCGTCTGGCGATATTGCCCAAACAAGGCAGTCAACTGCGACTGAGAAAGAATAGCTGCCATCTGGGTGGCAAGCGTCACCAGGAAGGATTCTTCACTTTCGTCATACTGGCGCAACTCTCGTTGCTGTACCACCAGTACACCAAGCAACTGGCGACGTTGAATAATTGGTACGCCTAAAAACGCGCGGAAACGTTCTTCTTTTACGGAGGGGATGTATTTGAAGCTGGGGTGCTTTTGCGCATCTGCAAGGTTTATCGGTTCCGCCAGCCTGCCAACCAGGCCGACGATCCCTTCATCAAACGCGAGCGTTACAGTGCGACCGCGTGGTTTTTTCAGCCCCCGGGTCGCCATCAGGTAGTAACAACGTCGATCATGATCGGCCAGGTAGACCGAACAGACCTCGGTATCCATCGCAAGACAGATGTCGGTAACCAGAATATTTAACGCCTCATTCAGGCGTGGTGCGCTGGCTACCTTTTCGACTATTTCGCGCAGGCGAGTGAGCATAATTGGCGTGACTTAACCTCTTTTACGTCGATAAGCAGATGTGTTTTGTGGTTTTGGCGTATTTTCCTGCAGTGACATCACCACACTCGCGAACTCTTTCATTACCCTACGGTAGACATCACGTTTAAATGACACCACCTGTCTGACCGGATACCAGTAACTTACCCATCGCCAGCCGTCAAACTCTGGTGTACTGCTGGTTTGCATATTGATTTCTGCATCGCCGCTCACCAGCTGCAAGAGAAACCATTTTTGTTTTTGGCCGATACAAACCGGCTTCGTGTCCCAACGCACCAAACGTTTCGGTAATTTGTAGCGCAACCAGTTACGCGTTGAAGCAAGGATTCGAACGTCTTTGCGGCTTAATCCTACTTCTTCAAACAATTCACGGTACATCGCCTGCTCTGCGGATTCTCCGGGGTTGATTCCGCCTTGCGGAAATTGCCAGGAGTGCTGACCAAATCGCCGGGCCCACATTACCTGCCCCTGGCGATTACAAATCACGATACCTACGTTTGGGCGGTAGCCATCGTCATCAATCACCGGACTACCTCAAAATAAAGCTTTATATACGAATGATTGTTTCATACTCCAGGAAGACGGTAAACCACTCTCTGCAGGGCATTACACACTAATAACAATTGAATAACTCACAGTTATGTGCAGAGTTATAAACAGAGGAAGGGGTGGATAGCCGTTTTTATTCACCTTTTCTGTGGATAGAGTTGTGAAGAACTACGGAATTACTACGGGAAAACCCGGAGCATTCTGAATAAGCCCGATATAGGCATTTTAAAATATTCATTATCAGTCAATGCATTACATGTAATTTGAGTAATGAAAAAGAGTAATTCGTGACCCAGGTCACACCTCTCATTTACGGGTTGGCGAAAGATCAACCAATGCCGTATTTATCCACAGAATGTGCCACTAAGTTAAGCACTGAACCACTAAAAACTGGAGTTTCGTCGCACGTCAAGGCTGTAAATGGAAACAGTAGTGGAGGTTTTTCACAGTTATCCCAGCTTTCTGTGGATAACATGGTGTAAGATCCTGTTTATTTTCAGTGACCAGATTTGGAAAACCTATTGCAGTGCTGCGCAACTCGATTATCGGCAGCCTAAAAAGCAATATAAATCAGAGAATTGAACAACACATGTGGAAAAAGTTACACTGCGAATATTCGGCACATAATTGCTGTTTGTTTTTTAACCAAGGTATCATGACATGTCCCAACCTCGCCCACTGCTCTCTCCTCCCGAAACTGAAGAACAGTTGTTAGCGCAAGCACAGCAACTTTCTGGTTATACATTGGGAGAACTGGCGGCACTTGCCGGGCTGGTTACGCCAGAGAATTTAAAACGCGATAAGGGCTGGATTGGCGTGTTACTGGAGATCTGGCTAGGTGCCAGCGCAGGGAGTAAACCTGAGCAAGATTTTGCTGCTCTGGGCGTGGAACTTAAAACTATCCCTGTGGATAGTCTTGGTCGTCCGCTGGAAACAACATTCGTTTGTGTTGCCCCGTTAACGGGTAATAGCGGGGTGACCTGGGAAACCAGCCACGTGCGCCACAAGCTCAAACGCGTACTGTGGATACCGGTTGAAGGCGAGCGCAGCATCCCGCTGGCGCAGCGTCGCGTAGGATCCCCGTTGCTGTGGACCCCGAATGAAGAGGAAGACCGACAGCTACGCGAAGACTGGGAAGAATTAATGGATATGATTGTTCTCGGTCAGGTTGAGCGGATCACCGCTCGTCACGGGGAATATTTACAGATAAGACCGAAAGCAGCGAATGCGAAAGCGCTTACCGAAGCCATTGGTGCCCGGGGCGAACGGATTCTGACGCTGCCACGCGGCTTTTATTTGAAGAAGAATTTCACCAGTGCACTACTGGCCCGTCATTTTCTGATCCAGTAGCCATCGCTTTGACCTGCCGCTTTCCGGGCATATAATTACCGCTTCATTTTTTTGGCAGGGCTTTTTAGATGTTATTTGCATGGATAACCGATCCTAACGCCTGGCTTGCGCTCGGTACGCTGACGCTGCTGGAGATCGTTCTTGGGATCGACAATATTATTTTCCTTTCTCTGGTGGTGGCAAAGCTTCCCACAGCACAACGTGCTCATGCGCGCCGTCTGGGGTTGGCGGGAGCCATGGTTATGCGTCTGGCGCTGCTGGCATCAATCGCCTGGGTTACGCGCCTGACAAATCCGCTTTTTACAATATTCAGTCAGGAAATTTCTGCCCGTGATTTGATTCTGCTTCTGGGTGGCTTGTTCCTTATCTGGAAAGCCAGCAAGGAAATCCACGAATCCATTGAAGGTGAAGAAGAAGGGCTGAAAACACGCGTTTCATCATTCCTCGGCGCTATCGTGCAGATTATGCTGCTGGATATTATCTTTAGCCTCGACTCGGTGATTACGGCTGTGGGTCTGTCAGATCACCTGTTTATTATGATGGCAGCCGTGGTGATTGCCGTAGGCGTGATGATGTTCGCCGCGCGCTCGATTGGTGATTTTGTCGAACGCCATCCTTCGGTAAAAATGCTGGCGCTCTCTTTCCTGATTCTGGTGGGCTTTACCCTGATTCTGGAAAGTTTCGACATCCACGTACCGAAAGGTTACATCTACTTCGCGATGTTCTTCTCTATTGCGGTTGAAAGCCTCAACTTGATTCGCAACAAAAAGAATCCGCTCTGATACTCCGTACGCTCTCCTGCGGGAGGGCGTACTCACTCCTTTTACCCTCACAGTTTAAGATTTTCCTGCTTTCAAGATATATAACGTCGGTTTATAAACAGACTATTATCATAGGTAGGCCAAATGAGGATAACCGGATGAAAAAATGGGCAGTAATAATTTCTGCAGTCGGACTGGCGTTTGCTGTTTCCGGGTGTTCCAGTGATTACGTCATGGCGACCAAAGATGGCCGTATGATTTTGACCGATGGAAAACCTGAAATTGATGATGATACCGGGCTGGTGAGTTATCACGATCAGCAAGGTAACGCGATGCAAATTAACCGTGATGATGTTTCGCAAATTATTGAACGTTAACAAATAAGGTCAGCATCCGGCTGGCCTTAAGATTTTTCTCTTTCCCTTTTCCCTTCCCTCTGCCATTTTTATATTCCTTATGTCGTGATTATAAAAAGGAAACGGCTATGCAATATCACCGTATACCCCACAGTTCGCTGGAAGTCAGCACGCTGGGGCTTGGCACGATGACGTTTGGTGAACAGAACAGCGAAGCCGACGCCCACGCACAACTCGACTATGCCGTCGCTCAGGGCATTAACCTTATCGACGTTGCCGAAATGTACCCAGTACCTCCGCGCCCCGAAACGCAAGGGTTAACCGAAACCTACGTCGGCAACTGGCTGGCGAAACATGGCAGCCGCGAAAAGTTAATTATCGCCTCCAAAGTGAGCGGACCGTCGCGCAATAATGACAAGGGCATCCGCCCGGATCAGGCGCTGGATCGGAAGAATATCCGCGAAGCGCTGCATGACAGCCTCAAGCGCCTACAGACTGATTACCTCGATCTTTATCAGGTGCACTGGCCGCAGCGCCCGACCAACTGCTTCGGCAAACTCGGTTATAGCTGGACGGATTCTGCGCCTGCGGTTTCGCTGCTGGATACGCTGGACGCACTGGCAGAGTACCAACGCGCGGGAAAAATTCGTTATATCGGCGTGTCGAACGAAACTGCATTTGGCGTAATGCGCTACCTGCATCTGGCGGACAAACACGATCTGCCGAGTATTGTCACCATTCAGAACCCTTACAGTCTGTTAAACCGCAGTTTTGAAGTAGGTCTGGCAGAAGTCAGCCAGTATGAAGGGGGCGAACTGCTGGCCTATTCATGCCTGGGTTTCGGCACGCTGACCGGGAAATATCTCAATGGTGCAAAACCCGCTGGCGCACGTAATACGCTCTTTAGTCGGTTCACCCGCTATAGCGGTGAGCAAACGCAAAAAGCCGTCGCGGCGTATGTTGATATCGCCAGACGTCATGGCCTGGACCCTGCTCAGATGGCGCTCGCGTTTGTACGCCGTCAACCGTTTGTTGCCAGCACTCTGCTGGGCGCAACCACGATGGATCAGCTGAAAACTAACATCGAAAGTTTGCATCTGGAGTTAAGCGAAGACGTATTAGCTGAAATTGAAGCGGTGCATCAGGTTTATACTTATCCGGCACCATAAGATTAACGCCGGTTAAAACCGGCGTTAAATATTAATGACGGCGCTGCCAGATCCACAGCGCCGTTATTGCCAGCGCAAACAGCGCACCGAAGCCAATGCCAATGGGCACGACCGGGATGCCTACCATTACCGCCAGCGAGTAAATGCCCAGCATCAACAACATGGCGCTGTTTTCGCCAAGGTTTTGTACTGCAATCGCATTCCCCGCCCCGACGCTTTTTTTACCCCGCTCCTGTAGCAACGCATTGAGCGGAACGACAAAAAAGCCCCCCATCACGCCAATCAGCATCAACAAGGCATAGGCTGGCAGCAGCTCGTGTTGCAGGGAAAAAATCAGTACCACCACGCCAATCAAAATCCCGGCTGGCATACAGCGTGACACGGTTTCCAGCGTAACTAACTTCGCTGCCGCACCTGCGCCAACCACGATACCAATCGCTACCATCGCGTTGAGATAGGTGGGCGTAGCGTTATCGGTAATGCCCAGCGCCACCGGTACCCACAGCACCAACAGGAAACGCAGCGTGACACCCGCTCCCCAGAATAAACTGGTGCCCACCAGCGAAAAACGCGTTTCACCATTGCGCCATAGCGAGGTGCAGGCATTCAGGAAACTGCGGGTCATGTTGATGAGATTCCAGGACTGCCCCGGACGCGCCGCCGCCAGTTTGGGAATGTAGATATTGGCAACGACCGCACCACCGTAGGCCAGTGCGCATGCGGCCAGGGCGACGAGGACATGCCAGTCAGCCAGCACACCACCGGCTACGGAACCGAGCAAAATCGCCGCTATGGTAGAAGCTTCCATTAAACCGTTAGCTTTCACTAACTTACTACCCGTGGTTAATTCGCCGAGAATACCGTATTTCGCCGGTGAATAGGCTGCAGCACCAACCCCCACCAGCGTATAGCCGAGAAACGGATTGATACCAAAGCAGATACTGGCTGCGCCCAGCAGCTTCAGGCCGTTGGCAAACATCATCACCCGGCCTTTGGCGAAGCTATCCGCCACCTGCCCGACAAACGGCGCAAAAAGAATGTAAGCACCTACAAACACCATTTGCAGGATGGGCTGGCTCCACTCCGGATAGAACTGCGCTTTCAGTAACGCCAGAGTGGCAAACAGTAGGGCATTATCGCCAAACGCAGAGAGAAACTGCGCCACGATAACCGCTTTCATCCCCTTCGACCACAACGAAGTGTTAGTGTGCACTGACTCACTCATCGTGTTGTTCCGCTTCGTCTATCCAGCTTTTCAACGTGACAAAGTCAGGTTTGCCGCTGCCAAGTAATGGCATCTGTTTCAGATAGCGAATATCGCGCGGTACAGCAAGCTCCGGCACGCCGTGCTCGCGGGCATACTGTTGCAACTTATCGCGCGTCAGTTCGTTATCTGTGGTGAACAGCACCAGTGCCTCGCCTTTGCTGGCATCGCTCTTAATCGCAGTGGCATGGACTTTATCTGGCGAAACACCAAGTGCCAGTTGTTCCACCATTTCCAGCGACACCATTTCGCCTGCAATTTTGGCAAAGCGTTTTGCGCGGCCCTGAATCTGCACAAAGCCCTGCTCGTCAAAACGCACAATATCGCCAGTGTCATACCAGCCGCGCTCCATTTCGCCGCGAACATTCTCGGCGGTGGGCACTTCCAGTACACCTGGCTTCTCCACCCGCAGATAGCCGTTCATTATGTTCGGCCCTTTCAGTTGCAGGCGTCCGCCCTCTTCGATACCAGGAACCGACAACAGGCGCGCATCCATTCCTGGTAGAATACGCCCTACCGTACCGGGTTTCGCCGCCATCGGTACGTTGATAGAAACGACAGGCGCGCACTCGGTTACACCATAGCCTTCAAGGATGCGCAGGCCAAATTTATCCTGCCAAAGCTGTTTGGTACTTTCTTGTAGTTTTTCTGCGCCTGCCACCACATAGCGTAGACGATAGAAGTCATACGGGTTGGCGAAACGCGCGTAGTGACCGAGGAAAGTCGAGGTACCGAACAACACGGTGCAACTGCGGTCATACACCAACTCCGGCACAATGCGGTAATGCAGCGGGCTTGGATAAAGGAACACTTCTGCACCTGTAAGCAGTGGCGTAAACAGGCCTACCGTCAGCCCAAAGGAGTGAAACAGCGGTAATGCCGACATAAAGCGATCGTTGGTGGTGAAGTCGGCAATCGTTTTAATCTGCTCGACGTTCGCCAGAATGCTTTTATGGCTATGGACGACGCCTTTTGGATGGCCTTCAGAACCGGAGGTAAAGAGGATCAGCGCCTCTTCTTCCGGCTGCTGTTTTACCTGCGCCAGGCGCGGCATCAGCAAATGAGCGAAGATCCATACTTTGTCGGCAGTGGTGACATCTGCTTTTAAATCTTCCAGATAGACCCAGCGCACCTGAGTAAGTTGCTCCGGCAGATGCCAGAGTTTGCCTTTATCGAGAAACTGGCGGGAAGTGAAGATGGTTTTGATTTCAGCCGCCGTAATAGCACTGGTCAGCCCTTTTACCCCAGCAGTGTAGTTCATCATTGCGGGAATGCGGCGACGCGCGATGGCCCCAAAAATCACTGCCGCACTGATGCCTGCATTGGGCAGCATTAAGCCGATGCGTTCGCCTTCAACACTGTATTTTTCAAGGATGCGTCCAACAAACAGCGTTTTCGTAAGCAATTTGCGATAGGAGTCTGGGGTAAAGTTGACGTCTTCGACACATTTCTTCCCGGCTCCGAAGCGGTACATTGCACTCAGTAAAGATTCGTACAGAGTTTCACGCGGGCGCACCGCCATACGCGCTTCCATCATTATTTGATGCAGCATTTCGCCAGCGATTTTGCGACGGTCACGGGCACGCGACGCATCCGGCATCGCCACCTGCGTTGGAGGCAAAATATGCAGAGTAATTTGCGGGAACAAGCGACGTTTAACCAGACCTTTCAGGCGGCTGAAGTGCGTAAGTTCCGCCCCTTCAATACGCACAGGAATAACCGTTGCACCAGACTTCGCCGCGACAAAACCCGCGCCATCGTAGATTTTCATCAGCGAGCCTGTAGTGGTGATGCGTCCTTCAGGGAAAATCACCACTGGTCGGCCCTGTTCCACCAGACGTACCAGATGTTTAATAGCCATAGGTTGCGTCGGGTCGAGAGGAACAAAGTCGATAAATGATTTCAGCCAACGCATATACCACTGTTGGCTTATTGAGGTGTAAACGGCAAACACTGGACGCACAGGTAAAAACAGTCCAAGCAAAATGCCATCAATAAAAGAGACGTGATTAGGCGTAATTAGAACGCGCTCGCCCTTCAGTGCCTGGGTGTCACCCGTAACGCGAACGCGATACAAAACACGGCACAAATTTCGAAAAAAGCTAAAAAGCATTCCAACTCCCTTTGCTCTGATTCAGTAAAAGCGAATGGAGGGAGATTACACGAGATAAAGAACGCGAGCGACAGTAAATTAGGTGCGAAAAAAAACCTGCGCATCCGCGCAGGTTGGTGCAAGAGACAGGGTACGAAGAGCGTACCGAATAATCTCACCAATCAATACCTCTGGGATCACCACTTTAGCAACCTGAAGCCAAACGCCACCAGCGGTCAATCGCAACAGCGTTTCGCAAAGTGTAACCAAAGGTTTGCAATCTCTTTTTTTGTCTTACTTATTTGCGTTTGGCTCACATTCCCACGATGAAAACACGCCACCCCTTGAACCAACGGGCGTTTTCCGTAACACTGAAAGAATGTAAGCGTTTACCCACTAAGGTATTTTCATGGCGACCATAAAGGATGTAGCCCGACTGGCAGGCGTTTCAGTCGCCACCGTTTCCCGCGTCATTAATAATTCACCCAAAGCCAGCGAAGCTTCCCGGCTGGCTGTGCATAGTGCAATGGAGTCTCTTAGCTATCACCCGAACGCCAACGCCCGTGCGCTGGCGCAGCAGACCACTGAAACGGTCGGTCTGATCGTTGGTGATGTTTCCGATCCGTTTTTCGGTGCAATGGTGAAAGCGGTCGAACAGGTGGCTTATCACACCGGTAATTTCTTATTGATTGGCAACGGTTACCACAACGAACAAAAAGAGCGTCAGGCTATTGAGCAACTGATCCGCCATCGCTGTGCTGCGTTGGTCGTCCATGCCAAAATGATCCCGGATGCCGATTTAGCCTCATTAATGAAACAAATGCCCGGTATGGTGCTGATCAACCGTATCCTGCCTGGCTTTGAAAACCGTTGTATTGCTCTTGACGATCGTTACGGTGCCTGGCTGGCAACGCGTCATTTAATTCAGCAAGGTCATACCCGCATTGGTTATCTGTGCTCTAACCACTCTATTTCTGACGCCGAAGATCGTCTGCAAGGGTATTACGATGCCCTTGCTGAAAGTGGTATTGCGGCCAATGACCGGCTGGTGACATTTGGCGAACCAGACGAAAGCGGCGGCGAACAGGCAATGACCGAGCTTTTGGGACGAGGAAGAAATTTCACTGCGGTAGCCTGTTATAACGATTCAATGGCGGCGGGTGCGATGGGCGTTCTCAATGATAATGGTATTGATGTACCGGGTGAGATTTCGTTAATTGGCTTTGATGATGTGCTGGTGTCACGCTATGTGCGTCCGCGCCTGACCACCGTGCGTTACCCAATCGTGACGATGGCGACCCAGGCTGCCGAACTGGCTTTGGCGCTGGCGGATAATCGCCCTCTCCCGGAAATCACTAATGTCTTTAGTCCGACGCTGGTACGTCGTCATTCAGTGTCAACTCCGTCGCTGGAGGCAAGTCATCATGCAACCAGCGACTAACCGCAGTTAAAGCAATTCCAGAGCCAGTAATTCTTCGATGGTCTGGCGACGGCGAATCAACCGCGCCTGACCATTATCAAACAGAACTTCTGGTAACAGCGAACGGCTATTGTAGTTGGATGACATTGATGCGCCATATGCCCCTGTATCATGCAGTACCAGATAATCACCTGCCTTCACTTCCGGCAAGGCGCGGGTTTCAACATTTCCCCCTTCCTGCTGGGTAAAGACATCGCCCGATTCACATAACGGTCCGGCGACGACGGTTTCCACCGTTGGCGCGTGTTCCAGAGAACGACCATCAGCTGCCAGGGCACTGATATGGTGGTAACTACCGTACATTGCCGGGCGCATCAGATCGTTGAACCCGGCATCAACCAGCACAAAGTGGCGGCTCCCCATTTGTTTGACGCTCCGCACCTGAGTAATTAATACGCCAGACTGCGCTACCAGGAAGCGACCCGGTTCAATTTCCAGTTTCACAGGGTGGCCCAAATGGCGGGCGATTTGCTCACGCGCGGCATTCCACAGACCATAATAATGTTCGGTATCAACCGCCTCTTCACCCTGTTGATAAGGAACAGAAAGCCCACCGCCCGCAGAAATAGCCTGTAAATCCTGACCGAATTCGATGACCTGACGCACCATAGCACCACACACCTGTTCCAGATGGGCATAATCAACGCCAGAACCAATGTGCATGTGAATGCCGACCAGCTGCAGATGATGACGTTGTATCACGTCCAGTGCGGCGGGCAGATCGGTGTACCAGATACCGTGCTTGCTGTTTTCGCCACCGGTATTGGTTTTTTGGCTATGTCCGTGACCAAACCCCGGATTAACGCGCAGCCATACCCGATGCCCTGGCGAAACCTGGCCCAGTTGGTCGAGCATATCAACAGAACCCGCATTCACCGGAATTTGCAATTCACTGACGCGTTCAAGCGTCGCCTGATCGATAACATCTGCCGTAAAAACAATATCATCGGGGTGCGTTTGCGGATTGTAACCCGCCGCCAACGCACGCTCTATTTCGCCTAACGAGACGGAATCCACTTTCACGCCCTGCTCACGCATTAAGCGCAAAATATGAATATTGGAACAGGCTTTCTGTGCAAAGCGCACCACATCAAACTGTTTCAGCGCTGCAATCTGCCGACGAATAATTTGCGCATCGTAGACCCACACCGGGCAGCCAAATTCAGCGGGCAAACGCAGCAGATTTTCGGCGGTGAGATCGGTATCGGTGCTGAACAGTGAATGTGGCATAACAAACTCCAGATAAGTGCTTTTTTATGATTACGCCACATCATAAAAAGAATAAAAAATATCGATTTATGTCGAGTCTATGCAAAAATGATATGGATTACCGGATTGCGAGAGAGCGCTAATGGCCGCCGTTAACTTACGTCATATTGAAATTTTTCATGCGGTAATGACCGCCGGAAGCCTGACTGAGGCGGCACACCTGCTACACACCTCACAGCCAACCGTCAGCCGCGAACTTGCGCGCTTTGAGAAGGTGATCGGGCTGAAATTGTTTGAGCGCGTACGTGGGCGATTACATCCTACCGTGCAAGGACTGCGTCTGTTTGAAGAAGTGCAACGATCCTGGTACGGACTGGATCGAATTGTCAGCGCTGCAGAAAGTCTGCGCGAGTTTCGCCAGGGAGAACTGTCTATTGCCTGCCTGCCGGTCTTTTCGCAATCTTTTTTACCGCAGCTCCTGCAACCCTTTCTGGCACGTTATCCCGATGTCAGCTTAAATATCGTGCCCCAGGAATCACCGCTACTTGAAGAGTGGCTCTCGGCCCAGCGTCATGATTTAGGACTCACTGAGACACTCCATACGCCTGCGGGAACAGAACGTACCGAATTACTCTCTTTAGATGAAGTGTGTGTGTTACCTCCGGGTCATCCGCTGGCGGTAAAAAAGGTATTAACGCCGGATGATTTTCAGGGTGAGAACTACATCAGCCTTTCCCGTACTGACAGCTATCGCCAGTTGCTGGATCAGCTATTTACTGAACATCAGGTTAAACGACGCATGATCGTAGAAACCCACAGCGCCGCGTCAATCTGCGCAATGGTACGGGCGGGGGTAGGTGTTTCGGTGGTTAACCCGCTCACCGCACTGAATTATGCGGCAAGCGGTTTAGTGGTGCGGCGGTTCAGTATTGCGGTTCCGTTCACCGTCAGCCTGATCCGCCCCCTGCACCGCCCGTCATCAGCGCTGGTGCAGGCGTTTAGTGAGCATTTACAAGCGGGGTTACCGAAACTGGTCACTTCTCTTGACGCTATTTTGTCGTCAGCTACGACAGCATAAAAGCGACAGCATCCTCGGCATGGATCGCCGCAGTATCAAACACAGGCAAAACACTGCGCTCTTCTGGCACCAGTAAACCAATTTCTGTGCAGCCAAAAATGACGCCCTGTGCGCCCTGTTCTGCAAGGCGAGCAATCACTTGCGCATAATAAGCGCGTGACGCTTCGGTAAATTGCCCCAGACACAGTTCTTCAAAAATAATCTGATTAATTTTCGCCCGTTCATCCGCTTCAGGAATAAGACAATTGATGGAAAATTGTTCCGTCAGCCGCCCGCGATAAAAATCCTGTTCCATGGTGTAACGCGTACCCAGCAGCGCCACACGAGTCATTCCGGCCCCGGTAATTGCACGTCCGGTGGCATCCGCAATGTGTAAGAAAGGCAGAGTGCAACGTGACTCAATGGCATCCGCCACTTTATGCATCGTATTGGTACATAACACAATACCTTCTGCGCCCGCCCGCTGTAAGCCAAGCGCCGCCTCAGCCAGAATGTCCCCGGTTTTATCCCATTCCCCGCGACGCTGGCACTCTTCTATTTCATGAAAATCGACGCTATGTAGCAGCACTTGCGCAGAGTGAAGCCCACCAAGCCGCTGTTTAATGCCTTCATTTATCAAACGATAGTAAGGAATGGTGGATTCCCAGCTCATTCCTCCCAGCAAACCAATTGTTTTCATTCCTCTCTCCTGATGTGTGTTACCGCAACAAGGCTGAATAAGGAACGAGACAAACGCCTCAACGGCCAAGTGCCCAATCTCTATTAACGAAAAAAGGGCCGGATGTACAGCACATCCGGCCCGTGAAATCAGATGCCGATATTTCTCAACTTCTCGCCTGCCATCAGTTTGCGTTCGATATGTTCCAGCGTGACATTTTTGGTTTCCGGAATGAGCCAGAAAGTGATGCCCACAAACGCAATGTTCAGCGCAGTGTAGAGCCAGAACGTACCGGCAGCGCCAATGCTGTCGAGCAGCGTCAGGAAGGTCGCGCCGATAATCATATTCGACACCCAGTTCGTGGTGGTCGAACAGGTAATACCGAAATCGCGGCATTTCAGCGGCTGAATTTCAGAGCACAGGATCCACACCACTGGCGCGGCGCTCATCGCATAACCGGCAATACACATCATCGTCATGCCAACAGAGAGCCAGGACAAGCCACTGGAAGCCGTACCGTTATCAAACTGCATCAGGCAATAGCCCAGCACCAGAGTGCCTAACGCCATCACGCTGAAACCAATTTTCAGAGCCGGTTTACGCCCTGCTTTATCTACCGTAAACACCGCAATAAAGGTGGCGAACATAAAGGTCAGCCCTACGACCAGAGTCGCAATCATCTGTTGTTCTGTGGTCGTAAAGCCCGCCATTTTGAAGATACGCGGCGCGTAGTACATGATGATGTTCATACCGGTAAACTGCTGCATCGCCTGCAACAACATACCGAGAAACACAGCACGACGGACGTTACGGTTGATCTTAAACAGTGCCCAACCGCCCTGTTTTAACTTCAGGCTTTCACGAATTTCGTTGAGTTCTTCTCGCGCTTTTTCCGACGTATCGCGCAGCATACGCAATACTTCTTCCGCCTCAATATGACGCCCCTTTTCCGCCAACCAGCGCGGGCTATTTGGCAGGAAGACCACCAGAATAATCAGCAGAACTGCTGGTAAAGCAAGAACCCCCAACATTGCGCGCCAGTTACCGCTATAACTGAACGCTGTATCGGATAAAAACGCCAGCACGATGCCGAGTGTGACCATCAACTGGTACATACTGATCATCTTACCGCGAACGTTTTCACTTGCCATTTCAGAAAGATACAGAGGAGCGGTGTAAGACGCGATCCCGACAGCAATGCCCAGCACCACACGAGCGGCGATTAACATCTCTACGCTGGTCGCAAAAGCGGACCCTATAGAACCGAGTACAAACAGGATGGCCCCCGCCATCAGGCTGTATTTACGCCCCAGGCGGAACGACAGCCAACCATTAAACAGCGCACCAATTGCTGCGCCGAGCATCATGCTACTAACCACCCATTCCTGCAAATGACTGGTCAGCACAAAGTGATCGGTAATGAACGGCAACGCTCCGGCGATTACGCCGATATCAAGACCAAATAACAATCCTGCGACCGCAGCAGCTACCGAAACAAACATATTCATACGCCGCGTATCCCGCAAAGAACGTGGCGTTAAAGCAGATTCCGTATTGATAGTAACCATTTTTTCCTGCCAGCAGAGAGTAAGACATAGTGAAAAAATACGTGAACAACTCACGCAGGTGTCAGGTCGGAAACAGCATAAATATGGATTAAATTGCTGCGACATGTCGTTATGTGATGGATATTCCAATTTTCAAATTAAGTTGAATTATTGAGATTATTATTAACCACCTAATTTTACAGCAGATAAAATTCATAAAGTTCATTAATTGATAATTAATATGGATTATTTCATAACCATGATATGGATTATGATGATCTACAGGTATAAAAAACCCTGCCATGCGGCAGGGTCATAAAAGTAAGAAGAATGAATTAACGCGCCAGCCAACCGCCATCCACGGCAATGGTATAACCATTCACATAATCTGAAGCGCTGGAGGCAAGGAACACTATCGGCCCCATCAGGTCACTCGGCAGTCCCCAACGACCAGCTGGAATGCGGTCGAGAATTTCCGCGCTACGTTGTTCATCTGCCCGTAGTTGTTGAGTATTGTTGGTCGCCATGTAACCCGGAGCTATCGCATTAACATTAATGTTGTGTTTAGCCCATTCGTTCGCCATCAATCGCGTCACACCCATCACGCCGCTTTTTGATGCGGTATAAGAAGGCACACGGATCCCGCCCTGGAAGGAGAGCATTGACGCGATATTGATAATCTTGCCGCCATTGCCTTGCGCGATAAAGTGTTTCGCCGCTGCCTGAGACATGAAGAATACGCTCTTGATATTCAGGTTCATGACATCGTCCCAGTCTTTTTCGCTGAACTCGAGAGCGTCTTCGCGGCGAATCAATCCGGCGTTATTCACCAGGATATCAATATGACCAAATTCAGCTACCGCGCGATCCAGCAGTCCAGGAATGCCATCAATCTTTCGCAGATCGGCGGTCAGGCTTAAAAAACGACGCCCCAGCGCCGTGACCTGCTCGATGGTTTCAGTCGGTTCAACGATGTTAATGCCAACAATGTCACAGCCCGCTTGCGCCAGCCCCAACGCCATCCCCTGGCCCAGCCCAGTATCACAACCAGTGACGACTGAAGTGGCACACTGAATTTGGCCACCTGAACAGAGGTGATATGCTCACCTCAGAACAACACAGGTGCTCCAATGAAAAAAAGAAATTTTAGCGCAGAGTTTAAACGCGAATCCGCTCAACTGGTTGTTGACCAGAAATACACGGTGGCAGATGCCGCCAAAGCTATGGATGTTGGCCTTTCCACAATGACAAGA
>NZ_MDGW01000021.1:0-13159 GCF_001712525.1 Shigella sp. FC1661 | reverse complement strand
CAGGTACCGGCATCCACGTTACAGACGGTCCCGGCAAAAGTGCCTGACCTGACCCCTATTAGCGGTTACCAGCGCCCCACCAGACCCGGTGACATCACCTCCCGGATCATGGACGACTGGGGGCAGTAATCATGCCGGGTCTGGCTGGCTAACACCCCATTATAAGGGGTACGAATAAAGTAACGGGAGTATCCTGGAAATGCAGAAAAGTAAACTCTTTGAGAAGGACGAGCAGAACGCCTGAAAATATGCCTTTCCCTTCAGGTTTGTCTGTGGATACCGCTTATTGATTTGAAAGGGCAAGCTGCCAACAGGCTGTTTGCAAAACTCAGGAGGTAAGCAATGAGGACACTACTTTCGGTGAAGTGGGGGAGTTAAAGTCACCTGCTATGCAGGTGACTTTATCCAGGCGAACGCGTTATCAGAACGCGTAGTTAAAGTTAGTACCGAACAGCCAGGCTTTACCTTCAGACTCGAACTGGTATGGGCCTTCGTTAATTTTCACGCTCTGACCGTGCATATAAGAAACACCAACGTCGACTGAAGCATCTTTATTAAATGCGTAAGTCGTACCTGCACTCAGCCAGAAACGGTCCTGGTCCGGAATGGAGATAGAACGATTCTGAGCCGGAACTGGGCTGTCATCAAAGGCGATACCGGTACGGAAGGTCCAGTTATCATCGTAGTAATAAGTGGTACCCAACGCGATGCGGTAAGCATCTTTAAAGCCTTCATGTTTCTGGAACAGCGTGTTGCCACTGGTTGAGGTCGCTTTCAGCTGCTGGAACTGACTCCAGCTGGTGTAAGCCAGGCTATAGTGAATCGCCCACTGTGGATCAACACGGTTATAACCTGACACTTCCCACATTTCAGGCAGGTTCAGCGTCAGATAACCCGATTGCGTTGCGCCACCTGTCGCGGTAGGAATTGGCAAACCGTAGTTATTAAACGCACGATTAAGATCGCTGCTGTAGTTACCTTTGAAGTCAATTTTCACTTCAGAACGGTAGGTCAGTGCATAGCGGTTATTTTTATCCAGTTCATACAGGATTCCGGCGTTCCAGCCAAAGCCCCACTGGTTACCGTTCAGATGAGCGATTTTGGTATTACTGTCGATACCGTTGGCGGTAGCTGCCAATGCTTGCCCTTGAGGAGTTTGCCCGGCAGGAGATTGCATAATCTGACCAGCAACCAACTGCCCCAGATCGCCTGCGAAACGTTCAATTTTCGCGCGAGCGTAGACGGCGTTGAAACCAAGACCAAAGCTCCATGCATTATTTAAGCGATACGCACCGCTTAAGTTCAGGTTCATGGTTTCAAGGTCAGTTGTACCCCCGACAGAGCCGCCTGCATAAGTATCATTAAACTCTGTTGCCAGACCATAGTTAGAGGTAATAGAAGCGCCCCAACCAAATTGGTCGTTAATCGGTGCAACAAAGTGCATGTTCGGAACCCATGCCGTAGGCGCGATGTTATCGGCTTTCAGGCTACGACCAGACGGAGACGTTCCGCTGATATTCACATCCGGGTCAATATAAACCGCACCCGCAGAAAATGTCGGGCGGTCAAACATGGTAATCAATGCGGGGTTACGGCTAACGTTACCTGCATCATCGGCAATTGCGCCTTCCCCTGAATAAGCCCGGCCCAGGCCAGAGGAAGAAAATTCGTTTAACTGAAAGCCTGCCGACCAGGCCTGGTGGAGATAAGTGCCACTGCGACTGCGAGAGCAGACTTTGTAAACAGGGTTTTCTGGCTCATGACCATAACCTCAATGATTTATTTTTATACAAACTATGTTACGTGCTGTAACAGGAGCGCGAAGTGTAGGGTCTGAGGTACATCTTAGAAATCAGACCAGTGGCGAGAGTATAGGTCGGACCAGCTGGAATGTTGCAAGTATGTTTCCATCTTTTTTCAAATATGATCTAAGAAACGCGATCCAGCTGGCAAAATTTGGAGGTTGCGCACTCGCGGATTCGGGTGAATTTTGTTTTAGAGCATTTTTAAGTGTGATTTCGGTCACTTATCCGATTTTGCAGAATTAACAACTGGAGCAGCACTTTCCGGAAGCGTAAAATATCCACAACGTTTATCTGGCACCTTGGGTGCACATACAGAGGAAATCAACGATGAGTAAATGTAGTGCTGATGAAACCCCGGTTTGCTGCTGTATGGATGTTGGCACCATTATGGACAACTCCGACTGCACCGCGTCTTACAGCCGCGTGTTTGCAAACCGCGCAGAAGCAGAACAAACGCTGGCGGCGTTGACTGAAAAAGCCCGTAGCGTGGAATCCGAACCGTGCAAAATCTCCCCGACTTTCACTGAAGAGTCTGACGGTGTGCGCCTGGATATCGATTTCACTTTTGCCTGCGAAGCTGAAATGCTGATCTTCCAGCTGGGTCTGCGTTAATTCCTCTCGGGTACGTTCGCCCCTGTCAGTTGCTGGCAGGGGCGTTTTCTTTTCTTTCTCCTGTCTTCACTGTGTCATAGCTCCCACTTTCCTTTTTCTCCGCTTGGCTAAATGTAAAAAAATGGTTAAGACTATGATCAGGTCAGACCACTTTATTTATTTTTTTACAGGGGAGTGTTATGGGTCAGGTTTTACCGCTGGTTACCCGCCAGGGCGATCGTATCGCCATTGTTAGCGGTTTACGTACGCCTTTTGCCCGCCAGGCGACGGCTTTTCATGGCATTCCCGCGGTTGATTTAGGGAAGATGGTGGTAGGCGAACTGCTGGCACGCAGCGAGATCCCCGCTGAAGTGATTGAACAGCTGGTCTTTGGTCAGGTCGTACAAATGCCTGAAGCCCCCAACATTGCGCGTGAAATTGTTCTCGGTACCGGAATGAATGTGCATACCGATGCTTACAGCGTCAGCCGCGCTTGCGCTACCAGTTTCCAGGCGGTTGCAAACGTCGCAGAAAGCCTGATGGCGGGAACTATCCGAGCGGGGATTGCCGGTGGGGCAGATTCCTCTTCCGTATTGCCAATTGGCGTCAGTAAAAAACTGGCGCGCGTGCTGGTTGATGTCAACAAAGCTCGAACCATGAGCCAGCGCCTGAAACTCTTCTCTCGCCTGCGTTTGCGCGATTTAATGCCCGTACCGCCTGCAGTAGCAGAATATTCTACCGGCTTGCGGATGGGTGACACCGCAGAGCAAATGGCGAAAACCTACGGCATCACCCGAGAACAGCAAGATGCATTAGCGCACCGTTCGCATCAGCGTGCCGCTCAGGCATGGTCAGACGGAAAACTCAAAGAAGAGGTGATGACTGCCTTTATCCCTCCTTATAAACAACCGCTTGTCGAAGACAACAATATTCGCGGTAATTCCTCGCTTGCCGATTACGCAAAGCTGCGCCCGGCGTTTGATCGCAAACACGGAACGGTAACGGCGGCAAACAGTACGCCGCTGACCGATGGCGCGGCAGCGGTGATCCTGATGACTGAATCCCGGGCGAAAGAATTAGGGCTAGTGCCGCTGGGGTATCTGCGCAGCTACGCATTTACTGCGATTGATGTCTGGCAGGACATGTTGTTCGGTCCGGCCTGGTCAACACCGCTGGCGCTGGAACGTGCCGGTTTGACAATGAGCGATCTGACATTGATCGATATGCACGAAGCCTTTGCAGCTCAGACACTGGCGAATATTCAGTTGCTGGGTAGTGAACGTTTTGCTCGTGAAGTACTGGGGCGTGCACATGCCACTGGCGAAGTGGACGATAGCAAATTTAACGTGCTTGGCGGTTCGATTGCTTACGGGCATCCCTTCGCGGCGACCGGCGCGCGGATGATTACCCAGACATTGCATGAACTTCGCCGTCGCGGCGGTGGATTTGGTTTAGTTACCGCCTGTGCTGCCGGTGGGCTTGGCGCGGCAATGGTTCTGGAGGCGGAATAATGGAAATGGCATCAGCGTTTACTCTTAATGTTCGTCTGGACAACATTGCTATCATCACCATCGACGTACCGGATGAGAAAATGAATACCCTGAAGGCGGAATTTGCCTCGCAGGTGCGCGCCATTATTAAGCAACTCCGTGAAAACAAAGAGTTGCGCGGCGTGGTGTTTATCTCCGCGAAACCGGACAATTTTATCGCCGGAGCAGACATCAACATGATCGGCAACTGCAAAACGGCGCAAGAAGCGGAAGCTCTGGCGCGGCAGGGCCAACAGTTGATGGCGGAGATTCATGCTTTGCCCATTCCGGTTATCGCGGCTATTCATGGCGCTTGCCTGGGTGGTGGGCTGGAGTTGGCGCTGGCGTGCCACGGTCGCGTTTGTACTGACGATCCTAAAACGGTGCTCGGTTTGCCTGAAGTACAACTTGGATTGTTACCCGGTTCAGGCGGCACCCAGCGTTTACCGCGTCTGATAGGCGTCAGCACAGCATTAGAGATGATCCTCACCGGAAAACAACTTCGGGCGAAACAGGCATTAAAGCTGGGGCTGGTGGATGACGTTGTTCCGCACTCCATTTTGCTGGAAGTCGCTGTTGAGCTGGCGAAGAAGGATCGCCCATCTTCCCGCCCTCTACCTGTACGCGAGCGTATTCTGGCGGGGCCGTTAGGTCGTGCGCTGCTGTTCAAAATGGTCGGCAAGAAAACAGAACACAAAACTCAAGGCAATTATCCGGCGACAGAACGTATCCTGGAGGTTGTTGAAACGGGATTAGCGCAGGGCACCAGCAGCGGTTATGACGCCGAAGCTCGGGCGTTTGGCGAACTGGCGATGACGCCACAATCGCAGGCGCTGCGTAGTATCTTTTTTGCCAGTACGGACGTGAAGAAAGATCCCGGTAGTGATGCACCGCCTGCGCCATTAAACAGCGTGGGAATTTTAGGTGGTGGCTTGATGGGCGGCGGTATTGCTTATGTCACTGCTTGTAAAGCGGGGCTTCCGGTCAGAATTAAAGATATCAACCCGCAGGGCATAAATCATGCGCTGAAGTACAGTTGGGATCAGCTGGAGGGCAAAGTTCGCCGTCGTCATCTCAAAGCCAGCGAACGTGACAAACAGCTGGCATTAATCTCCGGAACGACGGACTATCGCGGCTTTGCCCATCGCGATCTGATTATTGAAGCGGTGTTTGAAAATCTCGAATTGAAACAACAGATGGTGGCGGAAGTTGAGCAAAATTGCGCCGCTCATACCATCTTTGCTTCGAATACGTCATCTTTACCGATTGGTGATATCGCCGCTCACGCCACGCGACCTGAGCAAGTTATCGGCCTGCATTTCTTCAGTCCGGTGGAAAAAATGCCGCTGGTGGAGATTATTCCTCATGCGGGTACATCAGCGCAAACCATCGCCACTACGGTAAAACTGGCGAAAAAACAGGGCAAAACGCCCATTGTCGTGCGTGACAAAGCCGGGTTTTACGTCAATCGCATCTTAGCGCCTTACATTAATGAAGCTATCCGCATGCTGACCAAAGGTGAACGGGTAGAGCACATTGATGCCGCGCTAGTGAAATTTGGTTTTCCGGTAGGTCCAATCCAACTTTTGGATGAGGTAGGAATCGACACCGGGACTAAAATTATTCCTGTACTGGAAGCCGCTTATGGAGAACGTTTTAGCGCGCCTGCAAATGTTGTTTCTTCAATTTTGAACGATGATCGCAAAGGCAGAAAAAATGGTCGGGGTTTCTATCTTTATGGTCAGAAAGGGCGTAAAAGCAAAAAACAGGTCGATCCCGCCATTTACCCGCTCATTGGCGCACAAGGGCAGGGGCGACTCTCCGCACCGCAGGTTGCTGAACGGTGTGTGATGTTGATGCTGAATGAAGCAGTACGTTGTGTTGATGAGCAGGTTATCCGTAGCGTGCGTGACGGGGATATTGGTGCGGTATTTGGCATTGGTTTTCCGCCATTTCTCGGTGGACCGTTCCGCTATATCGATTCTCTCGGCGCGGGCGAAGTGGTTGCAATAATGCAACGACTGGCCACGCAGTATGGTTCCCGTTTTACCCCTTGCGAGCGTTTGGTCGAGATGGGCGCGCGTGGGGAAAGTTTTTGGAAAACAACTGCAACTGACCTGCAATAAGAAGGTCAAAGCTATATGAATCCGCGCTGAATGGCGGAGTATTGGTCAAAATGTAAACGCATATTGACTATACTTACGCCATTGAGGTAAAAAACAGCGTTTCATTCGGTGAATGGATAAGGCACAATGCCGGCCACCGTTTTCTTTCTCTGGTTTCAGATGAAAGAAAATGGGCGAATCTGGTTAACAAAAGCGGTGCAATATGCAAGTTTTTATCATGCGTCACGGCGACGCAGCCCTCGATGCCGCCAGTGATTCGGTTCGTCCTCTGACCACTAATGGTTGTGACGAATCTCGCCTGATGGCGAACTGGCTGAAAGGTCAAAAAGTGGAAATCGAACGCGTTCTGGTGAGCCCGTTCCTGCGAGCCGAGCAAACACTGGAAGAAGTAGGGGATTGTCTGAACCTGCCTTCCAGTGCAGAAGTTCTGCCGGAGTTAACGCCCTGCGGCGATGTTGGTCTGGTCAGTGCCTATTTGCAGGCGTTGACCAATGAAGGTGTTGCTTCGGTACTGGTGATCTCTCACTTACCGTTAGTCGGGTATCTGGTTGCCGAGTTATGTCCGGGCGAAACGCCGCCTATGTTTACCACCTCGGCCATTGCCAGCGTAACGCTTGATGAAAGCGGAAACGGTACATTCAACTGGCAGATGAGCCCGTGTAATCTGAAGATGGCAAAAGCTATCTGATGTGTTCCAAATTATGCCCAATGAGGTAGATTCATTGGGCATAATTGCTCATCAGGCAGCGGATATCTGTCAACCTCACTACTATCGAAGACTCTCCTTATCTATAAATAAAACACTTTCTACATTCATTCGGAAATTATTCTTCTGCGCGTATCTTGATTTTGCCCAAAGTTACATGTTGAAATGAATAATGTCTGTTTGACACTCATTGTCATTTATTAATACAGATAATAGAGTTGAATAATCAGGCAGGATGTAATTGAAACTTGATTAAATTCTGGCTATAGTGTTTATATATTATATTGTCAAAAGTGGATAAATGCCAATCGCATTATATGTTCATTGTTTGTTTTTTAAGCTGTTGATATTCATTATTGATATACTTTCTATTTTTTCTAAATACTTATTCCGTATTTTTTAAGGATGTCCTTAAGATAATCTTTCTTCTGTCAATATATTAATTAAATCTACATTTACTCTTTAGTAAAATTAAATTGCATCAGGGGTGTGGAAACATCACTATGCGGCCCCACACCAACGAATACAATTTTCTACGACCTGTTCTTTTTGGATCGCATGCCGTATTCAATGGCTGGGTATAAACATTGGCTATTGACTGAATCAATGTATTGCAATGTTTATATTTTTAATTATTTATAGTTTAAGGACAAATAATGAGTAAGTTTATTAAAACAGCTATTGCTGCGGCAATGGTGATGGGCGTGTTCACCTCTACGGCAACAATCGCTGCGGGTAACAACGGTACTGCACGTTTTTACGGCACCATTGAAGACTCAGTGTGTTCTATCGTTCCGGACGATCACAAACTGGAAGTTGATATGGGTGATATCGGTGCCGAAAAACTGAAAAATAACGGCACCACCACGCCGAAAAGTTTCCAGATTCGTCTGCAAGATTGCGTATTTGATACTTAGGAAACAATGACCACTACCTTTACAGGTACCGTTTCTTCTGCAAATAGCGGCAATTATTACACCATTTTCAATACCGATACCGGTGCGGCATTTAACAATGTTAGCCTGGCGATCGGTGACTCTCTGGGTACCTCTTACAAAAGCGGCATGGGTATTGACCAGAAAATAGTGAAAGACACTTCTACTAATAAAGGCAAAGCGAAGCAGACACTGAACTTTAAAGCCTGGCTGGTCGCGCAGCTGATGCGCCAGATCTGGGTAATTTCGAAGCAAATACCACCTTCCAGATTACTTACCTGTAAGGCATACCCCCATAGCGACACTGCTATGGGGGATTTAAATGGATTTTGACCGAACAAGAATAAAAACGGATAGAAACGTGTATGCCTGACCATTCTCTTTTTCGATTACGGATTCTTCCGTGGTGCATTGCGCTGGCAATGTCAGGGAGTTATAGCAGTGTCTGGGCTGAAGACGACATTCAGTTTGATTCCCGTTTTCTGGAATTAAAAGGCGACACAAAAATTGATCTGAAGCGTTTTTCCAGCCAGGGATATGTTGAGCCCGGAAAATACAATTTACAGGTTCAACTAAATAAACAGCCATTGGCGGAAGAGTACGATATTTACTGGTATGCTGGTGAAGATGACGCGAGCAAAAGCTATGCTTGTCTGACACCGGAACTGGTAGCGCAGTTTGGTTTAAAAGAAGACGTGGCGAAAAATCTGCAATGGAGCCACGATGCTAAATGCCTGAAATCCGGTCAACTGGAAGGCATGGAAATTAAGGCTGATTTAAGCCAGTCCGCATTAGTCATTTCACTGCCACAGGCTTACCTCGAATATACTTATCCCGACTGGGATCCGCCTTCACGTTGGGATGACGGCATCTCCGGGATCGTCGCGGACTACAGCATCAACGCACAAACCCGGCACGAAGAAAATGGCGGTGATGATAGTAACGAGATCAGCGGCAACGGGACGGTCGGGGTTAACCTGGGGCCGTGGCGTATGCGTGCTGACTGGCAGACTAACTATCAACATACTCGCAGTAATGATGACGATGAATTCAGCGGCGATGAAACTCAAAAAAAATGGGAGTGGAGTCGCTACTATGCCTGGCGGGCGTTACCATCATTAAAAGCCAAACTGGCGCTGGGCGAGGATTACCTCAGATCCGATATTTTTGATGGTTTTAACTATGTTGGTGGCAGTGTCAGTACTGACGATCAAATGTTGCCTCCCAATCTGCGCGGCTACGCGCCAGACATTTCCGGCGTGGCACACACCACAGCAAAAGTGACCGTCAGCCAGATGGGGCGTGTGATTTACGAAACGCAGGTTCCGGCTGGACCGTTTCGTATTCAGGATCTTGGTGATTCTGTCTCCGGTACGTTGCATATTCGCATTGAAGAACAGAACGGCCAGGTGCAGGAATATGACATCAGCACCGCCTCGATGCCATACCTCACTCGTCCAGGTCAGATTCGCTATAAGATCATGATGGGCCGTCCGCAAGAGTGGGGACACCATGTCGAGGGTGAATTTTTTTCTGGTGCTGAAGCTTCCTGGGGGATCGCTAACGGCTGGTCGTTATATGGCGGCGCACTGGGAGATGAAAACTATCAGTCTGCGGCGCTTGGCGTCGGTCGCGATTTGTCTACATTCGGCGCGGTCGCGTTTGATGTTACTCACTCGCACACCAAACTGGATAAAGACACCGCTTATGGCAAAGGTTCGCTGGACGGTAACTCCTTCCGTGTGAGTTATTCCAAAGACTTTGACCAGCTCAACAGCCGCGTTACTTTTGCTGGATATCGCTTCTCGGAAGAGAACTTTATGACCATGAGCGAGTATCTGGATGCCAGTGACAGCGGAATGGTACGCACGGGCAACGACAAAGAGATGTACACCGCCACTTATAACCAGAACTTCCGCGATGCGGGTGTTTCGGTTTATCTCAACTATACCCGCCATACCTACTGGGATCGCGAGGAGCAGATAAACTACAACATCATGCTCTCGCACTATTTCAATATGGGCAGTATTCGTAATGTCAGCATCTCGATGACTGGCTACCGTTACGAGTATGACAACCAGGCCGACAAAGGCATGTACATTTCGCTCAGTATGCCGTGGGGCGACAACAGTACCGTTAGCTATAATGGTAACTATGGCAGTGGGACGGACAGCAGTCAGGTCGGTTATTTCAGCCGTGTCGATGACGCGACTCACTATCAGTTGAACGTCGGCACCAGTGACAAACACACCAGCGTTGACGGCTATTACAGCCATGATGGTTCGCTGGCGCAGGTTGACCTCAGTGCGAACTACCATGAAGGGCAATACACCTCTGCGGGCTTGTCGTTACAGGGCGGCGCAACGCTTACTGCCCACGGTGGCGCACTTCACCGTACCCAGAATATGGGCGGGACACGCTTGTTGATTGATGCCGATGGCGTTGCCGATGTTCCGGTGGAAGGTAACGGGGCTGCTGTTTATACCAATATGTTTGGTAAAGCCGTCGTTTCTGACGTCAATAACTATTACCGCAATCAGGCGTATATCGACCTCAACAGATTGCCTGAAAACGCTGAAGCAACCCAGTCGGTGGTGCAAGCCACGCTAACTGAAGGTGCCATTGGCTACCGTAAATTTGCTGTCATTAGCGGACAAAAAGCGATGGCGGTGCTGCGCCTGAGCGACGGCAGCCATCCTCCGTTTGGCGCAGAAGTAAAAAATGATAACGAGCAGACAGTGGGCCTTGTCGATGATGACGGCAATGTTTATCTGGCTGGGGTGAAACCTGGCGAACACATGAGTGTGTTCTGGAGTGGTGTTGCGCATTGCGATATCAACCTGCCGGACCCGCTGCCTGCCGATCTGTTTAACGGCTTGTTACTGCCATGCCAGCATAAAGGCAATGTAGCACCTATCACTTCGCCGGCGGTCAAACCGGCGATTCAGGAACAGACACAGCGGGTGACGCCAACGGAACCTCCGACTTCAATTTCAGTAAACCAGTAACGTGATTAAGGAATGATCCATGTTTAATCTGACTAACACTGCAAAATCGTTGTCCCGGCACTGGCGCTGCTGGCGACAGCGGTCAGTTTCTCCAGCCACGCTTCGGTGACGCCCGACAGGACACGGCTGGTGTTTAACGAAAGCGACAAGTCCATCAGCGTCACGCTGCGCAACAACGATCCCACACTGCCTTATCTGGCGCAGAGCTGGATAGAGGATGCAAAGGGCAACAAAATCAGCTCGCCGCTTGCGGTGCTTCCGCCAGTGCAGCGCATCGATGCGATGATGAACGGCCAGGTGAAGGTGCAGGGGCTGCCGGATATCAACAAACTGCCGGCCGACCGCGAGAGCGTGTTCTATTTCAACGTGCGCGAAATTCCGCTGAAATCAAATAAACCGAACACACTGCAGATTGCGCTGCAGACGCGTATCAAACTGTTCTGGCGACCGAAGGCGCTGGAGAACACCAGCATGAAAAGTCCGTGGCAGCATAAGGTGACGCTCATCCGTAACGGCCAGGACTTCACCGTCAATAACCCGACGCCGTACTACGTGATCATCAGCAACGCCAGCGCTAAAAAAGGCGGCAACCCGCCGGCGGGATTCACACCGCTGATGATGGAGCCGAAAACCTCCGCACCGCTGAATGCGAAGATGGACAGCGTGCCGGTGCTGACTTACATCAACGACTACGGCGCGCGGATGCCGCTGTACTTCAAATGCACCGGCAACAGCTGCCAGGTGGATGAAGAGCAGAGCCGCAAAGGCTGATGCCGGGAGGGACTTATGAGTCACAAGTTTGTAGCGGGCGCAGGGTTGCTGGTGCTGGCCGGATGGGGCATCAGCGGTTTGGCTGTTGCTGGCAGTGATATCAAACAGGTGGATCTGACGCTGCGAATCCTGGTCGATGGACCGCCGCCTTGCTCCGTGAAGGGAAGCGCTGTGAAATTTGGCAATGTGATAATCAACAGGATCGATGGTACCAATTACCAACAGGATGCGAAATACACCCTCAACTGCGGTAATAAAGTCAGCGATGACTTACGGATGCAGCTCAAAGGCAATACCGCCGTGATCAACGGAGAAACGGTTCTCAGCACGGATATCGCCGGCCTGGGGGTGCGGATAGAAAACGCCGCCGACAACTCCCTGTTTGCAGTTGGTGAAAATAACTGGACGCCTTTTAATGTCAACACTCAGCCTCAGCTGAAAGCGGTGCCGGTAAAACAGAGCGGGGTGCAACTGACGCCGTCGGAGTTTAACGCCACGATGACCATGGTGGTGGATTACCAATGAAAAAATTCCTGCTCCTTTTACTGTGCGCTGGTTGCGGGGCTGTGCTGGCGGCGGAAGATGACATCACATTCCACGGTACGCTGATGTCGCCGCCCGCCTGTAGCATCAGCGGCGGGCAAACCATCGAAGTGCAATTTCGCGATCTCATTATCGACAGCATTGATGGCAATTATGGTCGTCAGAAAGTGGACTACGAACTGAGCTGCGACTCGGATGTCCGCGATCCCGAGTGGAATATGACACTCTCCTGGACGGGGACTGCCACCTCCTACAACGACTCTGCTATTGAGACGGATGTACCGGGCTTCGGAATTGAGCTTCAGCATGACGGTCAGCGTTTTAAGCTCAACGAGCCGCTTTCCATTAACGCCACCGATTTTAGCCAGAAGCCAAAGCTGGAGGCGGTACCGGTCAAAGCGGCTGATGCGGTGCTGACGGACACGACCTTTTCTGCTTACGCAACCTTACGGGTGGATTACCAATGAAAACAGCACACATTTATTCACCCGGTTATGCGCTGTTAGCAGGCCTGCTGCTGACCGCCAGCACAGGAGCACAGGCAGTCGACAACAACCTGCATTTTTACGGCAACCTGCTGAGTAAATCCTGCACGCTGGTGGTGGATGGTGCCAACCTGGCAGAAATCCATTTTCCCACCGTCAGCAACCGGGATTTGATGGTATCTGGGCAGTCCGCGCATCTGCCGGTTGTGTTTAAGCTGAAAGACTGCAAAGGTAAGCGTACAGCCTGAACCGTCTGGTCAGAATCTGACGAATTAGACAAAGTGGTGTCCACCAAATAAGTAGTGGGAACCAAAGTGTCAGATATGCAGAAAAATGTGAATCCCGGCAGGCGAAAAGGCTGCCCTAATTATCCTCCCGAATTTAAACAGCAGCTCGTTGCTGCCTCCTGTGAACCCGGGATATCCATCTCAAAACTTGCTCTTGAAATGGCATTAATGCCAATCTGTTGTTCAAATGGCGACAACAATGGCACGAGGGAAAGCTGCTATTACCTTCTTCAGAGAGCCCCCAGCTACTTCCTGTGACTCTCGATGCAGCTGCCGAACAGCCAGAATCGCTCGCAGAGGATCCGGAAACCCTCAGTATCAGCTGTGAGGTAACGTTCCGGCACGGGACGCTCCGCTTCAATGGCAATGTCAG
>NZ_MDGW01000020.1:0-13415 GCF_001712525.1 Shigella sp. FC1661 | reverse complement strand
TCGGCCTTTGAGGTCGTGGTATGGATGACGGATGGCTGGCCGCTGTATGAATCACGCCTGAAGGGAAAGCTGCACGTTATCAGCAAGCGTTACACTCAGCGCATTGAGCGACATAATCTGAATCTGAGACAACATCTGGCAAGGCTGGGACGGAAGTCACTGTCGTTCTCAAAATCGGTGGAGCTGCATGACAAGGTCATCGGGCATTATCTGAACATAAAACACTATCAGTAAGTTGGCAGCATTACCCGCCACCTATATGATTATTCCCGAAATCGCCATTAATTTGGGCTGCGTATTACCGTATCACGGCTCTTATTTTGCTGCGGCGTCGCTGGTAGAGCCTATGTGCTGCATTATTGGTGCTTATCATGCCAATTATCACACCACGCAATATGTTTATGAGCATCGCATGGGCGTCAAACCTGGCGGCAATATTGCACTGCTGGCGTGTGCGGGTCCGATGGGCATTGGCGCTATCGATTACGCCATTAACGGTGGCATACAACCGTCACGGGTGGTGGTGGTCGATATCGACGACAAACGCCTGGCGCAGGTGCAGAAGCTGCTGCCGGTGGATCTGGCGGCCAGTAAAGGCATTGAGCTGGTGTATGTGAATACCAAAGGGATGAGCGATCCGGTCCAGACGCTGCGGGCGCTGACAGGAGATGTCGGGTTCGATGACATTTTTGTTTATGCGGCGGTGCCAGCTGTCGTTGAGATGGCTGACGAATTACTGGCGGAAGATGGCTGTCTGAACTTCTTTGCCGGGCCGACGGATAAAAACTTCAAAGTGCCGTTTAATTTCTACAACGTCCATTACAACAGCACGCACGTAGTCGGTACATCCGGCGGTTCAACGGACGACATGAAAGAGGCGATTGCGTTAAGCGCCACGGGGCAGTTGCAGCCGTCCTTTATGGTCACGCATATCGGTGGGCTGGATGCGGTGCCAGATACCGTGCTCAATCTGCCGGATATCCCTGGCGGTAAAAAACTCATTTATAACGGCGTGACCATGCCGCTCACTGCCATTGCCGATTTTGCCGAAAAAGGCAAAACCGATCCGCTATTTAAAGAGTTGGCGCGGCTGGTTGAGGAAACGCACGGCATCTGGAATGAACAGGCCGAGAAATATCTGCTGGCACAATTTGGCATTGATATCGGGGAGGCCGCGCAATGATGTCCCTGGCGTGGCCATTATTTCGCGTTACGGAACAGGCAGCGTTGGCTGCCTGGCCGCAAACCGGATGTGGCGACAAAAATAAAATTGATGGCCTGGCGGTCACCGCGATGCGCCAGGCATTAAACGACGTCGCTTTTCGTGGACGAGTGGTTATCGGCGAAGGAGAAATTGACCATGCGCCGATGCTGTGGATTGGCGAAGAGGTGGGCAAAGGCGATGGGCCAGAAGTCGATATCGCGGTTGATCCTATTGAAGGCACGCGGATGGTGGCGATGGGGCAGAGCAATGCGCTGGCGGTCATGGCTTTCGCCCCTCGGGATAGCCTGTTACATGCGCCCGATATGTATATGAAAAAGCTGGTTGTTAATCGACTGGCTGCCGGGGTGATTGATCTGTCTTTGCCTCTGGCGGACAACTTGCGTAACGTGGCGCGGGCGTTAGGTAAACCGCTGGACAAGCTGCGCATGGTTACGCTGGATAAACCGCGCCTGAGTGCCGCGATTGAGGAAGCAACACAGCTGGGCGTGAAGGTTTTTGCCCTGCCGGATGGCGATGTCGCCGCCAGCGTGCTGACCTGCTGGCAGGATAATCCTTACGATGTGATGTACACCATCGGCGGTGCGCCAGAAGGCGTGATTTCTGCCTGTGCCGTTAAAGCATTAGGCGGGGATATGCAGGCCGAGCTGATTGACTTTTGTCAGGCTAAAGGGGATTACACGGAAAATCGGCAGATTGCAGAGCAGGAGAGCAAGCGTTGCAAGGCAATGGGCGTTGACGTTAACCGTGTGTACTCGCTCGATGAACTGGTGAGGGGGAACGATATCCTCTTTAGCGCTACGGGCGTGACGGGCGGCGAGTTGGTGAACGGTATCCAACAGACGGCGAATGGGGTGCGGACGCAGACATTACTGATCGGCGGCGCGGACCAAACGTGTAATATAATAGACTCCCTGCATTGATGGTGATCTATCGGAAGACCAATAGCGAAGCTGACAGAAGATGATGTGCTTGAGCAACTGGATGCACAGGACAATTTATTTTCATTTATGAAAACTGCGCATTCTATTTTGCTCCAGGGGATACGCCAGTTTCTGCCGTCGCTGTTTGTCGATAACGATGAAGAGATCGTGGAATATGCAGTGAAGCCGTTACTCGCCCAAAGCGGCCCGCTTGACGATATTGATGTTGCGCTGCGTTTGATTTATGCGCTGGGGAAAATGGATAAATGGCTGTACGCCGATATCACGCATTTTTCCCAGTTCTGGCATTACCTGAACGAACAGGATGAAACGCCCGGATTTGCCGATGACATGACCTGGGATTTTATCAGCAACGTCAATAGCATAACCCGCAATGCGATGCTCTATGACGCGTTGAAAGCGATGAAGTTCGCCGATTTCGCCGTCTGGTCAGAGGCGCGTTTTAGCGGGATGGTCAAAACGGCGCTGACGCTGGCAGTAACGACAATCTTAAAGGAATTAACGCCGTGAAAATTGAATTAACGGTGAATGGGCTGAAGATACAGGCACAGTACCAGAACGAAGAGATTGAAAATGTACATAAACCGTTGCTGCGTATGCTGGCGGCCTTACAGACGGTAAATCCGCAGCGGCGTACGGTGGTTTTTCTTTGCGCTCCGCCGGGGACGGGTAAATCTACCCTAACCACCTTCTGGGAATATCTCGCGCAACAAGCCCCGGAGCTGCCCGCTATTCAGACGCTCCCGATGGATGGTTTTCACCATTACAATAGCTGGCTGGACGCGCATCAATTGCGCCCCTTCAAAGGCGCACCAGAGACATTTGACGTTGCGAAACTGGCGGAAAATCTGCGCCAGGTGGTGGAAGGGGATTGTACGTGGCCGCAGTACGATCGACAAAAGCATGATCCTGTTGAAGATGCGTTGCACGTTACCGCACCACTCGTCATCGTCGAAGGAAACTGGTTGTTGCTGGACGACGAGAAGTGGTGCCAGCTTGCGCAATTTTGTGATTTCTCGATCTTTATCAACGCGCCAGCTACTGCGTTGCGGGAGCGTCTGGTGGGGCGCAAGCTGGCGGGAGGGGTATCGCTGGCAGATGCAGAAGCCTTTTATGACCGTACCGACGGGCCGAATGTTCGCCGGGTGCTGGAAGAGAGTCTGCCTGCAAATTTGACCTTAATGATGACCGCTACGGGTGAATATCGTCTGGTGGATTAACGTTCCTGATTACACCATCTTCCAGTCGCACCACACGAGAGAAATGACGCCGGGTAAATGCGGCGTCATGACTGATTGCTACCACGCTCGTGCCTCGCTGGCGGCACTTCTCCAGCCAGCTTTCAAACACGCTCAACCAATTTTCGTCAAAATCCCGACTCGGCTCGTCCAGCAGTAATAGTGGCGGAGAGAGTGCTTCCAGGCAGGCGATGGCGACCATCCGTCGCTGCGCACTATGCAGATCCAACGGGTGCGAGTTGGCAGTGTCTGCTAACTGACAACATTGCAGGGCAGCATGGGTACGTTGAGTGATTTCATCCGCCGGGCATTTTTGCAGTTTCAAACCAAATGCGATCTCGTCAGCGACGGTGCTGTGAAAAAGTTGGTTTTCCGCTTCCTGAAACAGTACGCCAACCTTTGCCGCGCGCTGGCGGTTTTTCAGGTTTTTCATCGCCTGTTGTTGCAGCATAACCGTACCGGCTGTGGGCGTAAGAAGACCTGCCATTACTCGTAACAGCGTCGATTTCCCTGCGCCATTGTCACCGGTCAGCGCCAACCATTCACCTTGTTTGAGTTGCAGAGAAATGTCGCAAAGACAATCCGTTGCCGCGCCAGGCCAGCGATAAGATATCTGATTTAACGTTAACATAGTGGCTGGAGCGCTCCGTTTTGCAATTGCCACGCTTGCTGGCAGTAGTTCAGGAAAGGTGTGCGATGACGTTCAAAAAGAATAATCAGCGAACCACGTTCAAACGCCCAGTGTTGTAAGCGCTGCAACAGCATTTCGCTGGCCTGCGGCGTCAGGCGGCTAAAGGCTTCATCAAGAATTAAGAGCTTTGGCTGCATCGCGATGGCGCAGGCGATGACCACGCGCTGTGTCTCTCCACCGGAGAGTGTTGCCGGGTGACGATGGCGCAACGGCTGGCACTCGGTCAGAGTCAGGGCGGCATCAATCCGCGCCATAATCTCTGCTTCAGCAAGACACAGATTTTCTGGCCCAAAGGCAACTTCTTCTTCCACGCTAAAGGTACAGCCGGAGAGCTGCAAATAGGGCGATTGCTGGACGAGCTGGATGGTGGCGGATTGTTCATTAAGCGGGAGATGCCCAATGGGCGTACCGAGGAGCGTCCCCGTGCCTGTTATCTCTCCTGGCAGAAAGTCCGGATACCAGCCCGCCATCAGCTGTGCCAGCGTACTTTTGCCACTGCCGTTGTCACCAAAGATGGCGACCATCCCCGGTTTGACATAGTGAAAGTCATAACAGAACGGAGGATGCGTTGAGTGTGTCGGGCAATAACGGAACTGTTCTAACGTAACCATATCCACGCTCCGAATTCTGTCAGCATCAGCAAGATCATGGTGTAACGCGCTACGCGTTGTAGGGTGCTATCGGCTGGTGCCCACAACGTTGTTCGTCGGTTGTGGATCCGAAATGCCCGCATATCCAGCGCCGCACCACGGACAGCCAGATCGTTAAGCGCATTGTGTGTTAGCGGAATAATTAACGCGGGCATCGCACGTAAACGCTGATACCAGCCCTCATCCAGCGGCACGCCGCGGGCACGCTGCGCTTCATGAATAATCGCTAATTGCCGTTTTAACTGCTCAACGACCAATAACGGCCCGGCAAACAGATAAGCGACGCCTGGCGGCAGGCGAGAAGCAAACAGAGCGCGAATAAAACATTGCACGGGGACGTACTGCATCCACAACTGTGAGGTTGAAACAATCGCCAGAATCCGCAACCAGAGCGTAATAGCATGCGACCACCGTTCTGGCGAGCGTGGCGTGCCGCTTAGCCATTCTGGTAGCCAGCCACCGTGTACCAGCCACAGCCCGGCTCCCAGCGAGAACATCAGCCAGACGACATATTTTGCCCGCCGCCGCGTGGCCTTTAGCGCAATAAGGCAGAAAAAGGTCGCCGCGCTATAGATCGGCAAAATGGTCTGCGCGGGCAGGATAAGCGTGGTGCAGGCCGCCAATGCCCACAGTGTTAATGAGGTAAATGGATGCATTTAGCGCACGGCAGCCATTGCCGGAAAATGGCGCGTGGTGCGAATCGGCAGCTGGCGCAGTAAAAGCCAGACAATCACCGCTGTAAGAATTTTATCGACCAGGTTCGCGCCTATCACCGTAATCGCCACCGACTCCACCAGGTTTTGCCCCATCGAGTGCATCCAGGCAACGAACAAATCGGCTCCGCTACCGGTGACACCGCCGAACAGCGCAGTACGCAGCGGTACAGCGACGACCGTTACCGCAAGCGTAATAATCACGCCGCTGACAACGACTTTTGGCAGGGTGCGAAACCAACCCGCTCGCGCCAGCCAACCGGCGACCAGGCCGATGACCATCGCGACGGGTGCAAATGCGGCGGCGATCGGGTCGGTCAGCAATCCCCAGAGTAAATTGGTCAGTAAGCCGGTCAGCATTCCGATCACCGGACCAAGCAGTACCGCGCTAATAAGTGTGCCGATGGAGTCGAGAAATATAGGTAATTTGACCATGCTGGCCAGTTGCCCGCCGATCATATTGATGGCGATAGATATAACGATCAACACCAGTGCCTGACTGGAAAAGTGGCTACGCGCCATAAGAAAACCTCTTTGAAAGTAGTTATTTAACGGGGGAAATATGCAACTCGTCGTAACCAGAAAGCGCGCAAGGTTGGCGGCTAAACGCCAGTTCCTCAAGGCTACCGATCACCAGTTCAAGCGTGGTCCGCACGGTACAGCCGGGCATCATATGACCGCCAAGCATCGTGCCGTGTGGATCGGAAACGCAGAGATGAAGATGCTCACCACTCTGTTCCAGCGTGCCGTTTAGTGAGATCACTTCGAATGTACCGTTCAGGAGCGTGGTGCCTTCTTGCCTGGCATAGCGCAAGGCGACGTCAGTCAGGCTACCGGTACAGCCTGCAATCCAGGCGCATGAAGTTGATGCTGCTGTGCAAAAGCGTGTAGCTGGGAAAAAACTTCCTGCCCGGGGAGGAGGCGCAGTGCGTAAAAGCGTGCGGAGGAAGAATATGGGTAGGGCAATGTCATCATTGGAGTACTCCGAAACTCGGACGTATTGCGGATAATATCGACGCTGCATCAGTCATATTCTGATATAAGTCAGGGTTTGTGACGGCACAACGAAAAGATTTTGCTACGCTTATTCGTGATTCTGCAAAGTGGAATAAATTCCACAGGGGCGGGGCTGAAAACGTGACGTAAGTCAGATAATTGCTTTCTTTGACTGGACAATCATTCCTTTTATTCCACGTTTCGCTTATCCTAGCTGAAGCGTTTCAGTCGATTAAATGTTCGACAATTAACCAATCAGTCGCAGTTTGCGACAGGTAAGGTTTCCCCGGACGATTTGCTGGATTACTCTGTCTGGCAAATTTGCTCAGGGAAAACCTTGCAGGAGATCTATGACCGTACGCGTAGCGATAAATGGCTTCGGTCGCATCGGGCGTAATGTGGTTCGTGCTTTGTATGAATCCGGACGCCGGGCGGAAATTACCGTGGTGGCAATCAACGAACTGGCGGATGCTGCGGGCATGGCGCATTTGTTGAAATATGACACCAGCCATGGCCGTTTTGCATGGGAAGTACGACAGGAACGCGATCAACTTTTTGTTGGTGATGACGCCATCCGCGTATTGCATGAACGTTCACTGCAATCGCTCCCCTGGCGTGAACTTGGCGTTGATGTAGTCCTCGACTGCACCGGCGTATATGGCTCCCGCGAGCATGGCGAAGCGCATATTGCCGCCGGGGCCAAAAAAGTGCTCTTTTCACATCCTGGCAGTAACGATCTCGACGCGACCGTTGTTTACGGCGTCAATCAGGATCAACTTCGTGCGGAACACCGCATCGTTTCTAACGCTTCCTGTACCACGAATTGCATAATTCCCGTCATCAAATTGTTAGATGATGCGTACGGTATTGAGTCCGGCACTGTGACCACAATTCACTCCGCCATGCACGATCAACAGGTTATTGATGCATACCATCCTGACCTGCGTCGCACCCGGGCAGCCAGCCAGTCGATCATTCCGGTCGATACTAAACTGGCCGCCGGTATCACACGATTTTTTCCGCAATTTAACGATCGCTTTGAAGCGATTGCGGTACGTGTGCCAACCATAAATGTGACGGCAATCGATTTAAGCGTGACGGTGAAGAAACCTGTAAAAGCCAATGAAGTCAACCTGTTGCTGCAAAAAGCAGCACAAGGTGCATTTCATGGTATAGTTGACTATACGGAATTGCCGTTGGTCTCTGTAGATTTTAACCACGATCCGCACAGTGCCATTGTCGATGGCACCCAAACCCGGGTCAGTGGCGCACACCTGATCAAAACGTTGGTCTGGTGCGATAACGAATGGGGCTTTGCTAACCGAATGCTCGACACGACGTTAGCTATGGCTACTGTTGCTTTCAGGTAAGACGCAAGCAGCGTCTGCAAAACTTTTAGAATCAACGAGAGGATTCACCATGTCTGTAATTAAGATGACCGATCTGGATCTTGCTGGGAAACGTGTATTTATCCGTGCGGATCTGAACGTACCAGTAAAAGACGGGAAAGTAACCAGCGACGCGCGTATCCGTGCTTCTCTGCCGACCATCGAACTGGCCCTGAAACAAGGCGCAAAAGTGATGGTAACTTCCCACCTGGGTCGTCCTACCGAAGGCGAGTACAACGAAGAATTCTCTCTGCTGCCGGTTGTTAACTACCTGAAAGACAAACTGTCTAACCCGGTTCGTCTGGTTAAAGATTACCTCGACGGCGTTGACGTTGCTGAAGGTGAACTGGTTGTTCTGGAAAACGTTCGCTTCAACAAAGGCGAGAAGAAAGACGACGAAACCCTGTCCAAAAAATACGCTGCACTGTGTGACGTGTTCGTAATGGACGCATTCGGTACTGCTCACCGCGCGCAGGCTTCTACTCACGGTATCGGTAAATTCGCTGACGTTGCGTGCGCAGGCCCGCTGCTGGCAGCTGAACTGGACGCGCTGGGTAAAGCACTGAAAGAACCTGCTCGCCCGATGGTGGCTATCGTTGGTGGTTCTAAAGTATCTACCAAACTGACCGTTTTGGACTCCCTGTCTAAAATCGCTGACCAGCTGATTGTTGGTGGTGGTATCGCTAACACCTTTATCGCGGCACAAGGCCACGATGTGGGTAAATCCCTGTACGAAGCTGACCTGGTTGACGAAGCTAAACGTCTGCTGACCACCTGCAACATCCCGGTTCCGTCTGATGTTCGCGTATCAACCGAGTTCTCTGAAACTGCACCGGCTACCCTGAAATCTGTTAACGATGTGAAAGCTGACGAGCAGATCCTGGATATCGGTGATGCTTCCGCTCAGGAACTGGCTGAAATCCTGAAGAATGCGAAAACCATTCTGTGGAACGGTCCGGTTGGCGTGTTCGAATTCCCGAACTTCCGCAAAGGTACTGAAATCGTGGCTAACGCTATCGCAGACAGCGAAGCGTTCTCCATCGCTGGCGGCGGCGACACTCTGGCAGCAATCGACCTGTTCGGCATTGCTGACAAAATCTCCTACATCTCCACTGGCGGCGGCGCATTCCTCGAATTCGTGGAAGGTAAAGTACTGCCTGCAGTAGCGATGCTCGAAGAGCGCGCTAAGAAGTAAAAAATCACAGGGCAGGGAAACCTGCCCTTGTTTCAGCGCGCTTTTAGAGCACGCATTTTTTCATACTCTAAATAATTCGAGTTGCAGGAAGGCGACAAGAGAGTGAATCCCCAGGAGCTTACATAAGTAAGTGACTGGGGTGAGCGAACGCAGACGCAGCACATGCAACTTGAAGTATGATGAGTATAAGGCCCGACGATACAGGACAAGAGACATGTCTAAGATTTTTGATTTCGTAAAACCTGGCGTAATCACTGGTGATGACGTACAGAAAGTTTTCCAGGTAGCAAAAGAAAACAACTTCGCACTGCCAGCAGTAAACTGCGTCGGTACTGACTCCATCAACGCCGTACTGGAAACTGCTGCTAAAGTTAAAGCGCCGGTTATCGTTCAGTTCTCCAACGGTGGTGCTTCCTTTATCGCTGGTAAAGGCGTGAAATCTGACGTTCCGCAGGGTGCTGCTATCCTGGGCGCGATCTCTGGTGCGCATCACGTTCACCAGATGGCTGAACATTATGGTGTTCCGGTTATCCTGCACACTGACCACTGCGCGAAGAAACTGCTGCCGTGGATCGACGGTCTGCTGGACGCGGGTGAAAAACACTTCGCAGCTACCGGTAAGCCGCTGTTCTCTTCTCACATGATCGACCTGTCTGAAGAATCTCTGCAAGAGAACATCGAAATCTGCTCTAAATACCTGGAGCGTATGTCCAAAATCGGCATGACTCTGGAAATCGAACTGGGTTGCACCGGTGGTGAAGAAGACGGCGTGGACAACAGCCACATGGACGCTTCTGCACTGTACACCCAGCCGGAAGACGTTGATTACGCATACACCGAGCTGAGCAAAATCAGCCCGCGTTTCACCATCGCTGCGTCCTTCGGTAACGTACACGGTGTTTACAAGCCGGGTAACGTGGTTCTGACTCCGACCATCCTGCGTGATTCTCAGGAATATGTTTCTAAGAAACACAACCTGCCGCACAACAGCCTGAGCTTCGTATTCCACGGTGGTTCCGGTTCTACTGCTCAGGAAATCAAAGACTCCGTAAGCTACGGCGTAGTGAAAATGAACATCGATACCGATACCCAATGGGCAACCTGGGAAGGCGTTCTGAACTACTACAAAGCGAACGAAGCTTATCTGCAGGGTCAGCTGGGTAACCCGAAAGGCGAAGATCAGCCGAACAAGAAATACTACGATCCGCGCGTATGGCTGCGTGCCGGTCAGACTTCGATGATCGCTCGTCTGGAAAAAGCATTCCAGGAACTGAACGCGATCGACGTTCTGTAAGATATTCCTTTCTGCTTATCTCAAGGCCCGCTCTGCGGGTCTTTTTTTCGCCAAAAGCAAAATTGCCTGATGCGCTACGCTTATCAGGCCTACACGTATCCTGCAATATATTGAATTTACAGGTTTTTGTAGGCCGGATAAGGCGTTCACGCCGCATCCGGCATGACAAAGCGCACATTGATATCTGTCTGAGCCCCGCTCTGCGGGGATTTTTTCGCCAAAAGCAAGGTGATTCAGATGAGAAATCTGTGATCTATTTGGCAAAATTATGCTTTATTGTTTACCCTTGTCAGACTGCCCGTCATAAGGCGGCGGAGTGTATTTCTCCATTTTGAGTCAGTTGAAAAGGAATATTGAATGGAAGATTTGAATGTTGTCGATAGCATAAACGGCGCGGGAAGCTGGCTGGTAGCTAACCAGGCGCTGCTGCTAAGTTATGCAGTAAACATCGTGGCGGCACTCGCGATCATCATCGTTGGTTTGATTATCGCGCGGATGATTTCCAACGCGGTGAATCGCCTGATGATCTCCCGTAAAATCGATGCCACTGTTGCTGATTTTCTTTCTGCATTAGTCCGTTACGGTATTATCGCCTTTACGCTAATCGCTGCCCTGGGACGCGTGGGTGTACAAACAGCGTCAGTCATTGCTGTACTCGGTGCCGCAGGCTTAGCTGTTGGTCTGGCTTTGCAGGGGTCACTTTCTAACCTGGCCGCTGGCGTGTTACTTGTCATGTTCCGACCGTTCCGTGCCGGAGAATATGTTGACCTCGGCGGCGTAGCCGGTACTGTGCTGAGTGTGCAGATTTTCTCCACCACCATGCGTACTGCAGACGGTAAAATTATCGTTATTCCGAACGGTAAAATTATTGCCGGAAATATTATTAACTTCTCCCGCGAGCCAGTTCGCCGTAACGAATTTATTATTGGCGTGGCGTATGATTCCGATATCGATCAGGTTAAGCAGATCCTGACCAATATTATCCAGTCTGAAGATCGCATTTTGAAAGATCGCGAAATGACTGTGCGCCTGAACGAACTTGGTGCATCGTCGATTAATTTCGTGGTCCGCGTCTGGAGCAACAGCGGCGATCTGCAAAACGTGTACTGGGATGTGCTGGAGCGTATTAAACGTGAATTTGATGCCGCCGGTATCAGCTTCCCGTACCCGCAAATGGATGTGAACTTTAAGCGGGTGAAAGAAGACAAAGCTGCGTAATCAACGCTGAGGCCAGATAATACTCTCTGGCCTCTCTCTTATTAGTTATTCTGATTGCCAATTAATATTATCAATTTCCGCTAATAACAATCTCGCGATATAGTCTCTGCATCAGATACTTAATTCGGAATATCCAACGTGTTTTCTTATTACTTTCAAGGTCTTGCTCTTGGGGCAGCTATGATTCTGCCGCTCGGCCCACAAAATGCTTTTGTGATGAATCAGGGCATTCGTCGTCAGTACCACATTATGATTGCCTTACTTTGCGCTATCAGCGATTTGGTCCTGATTTGCGCGGGGATTTTTGGTGGTAGCGCGTTATTGATGCAGTCGCCGTGGTTGCTGGCGCTGGTCACCTGGGGCGGCGTAGTCTTCTTGCTCTGGTATGGTTTTGGCGCTTTTAAAACAGCGATGAGTAGTAATATTGAGTTAGCTAGTGCCGAAGTCCTGAAGCAAGGCAGATGGAAAATTATCGCCACCATGTTGGCAGTGACCTGGCTGAATCCGCATGTTTACCTGGATACTTTTGTTGTACTGGGCAGCCTTGGCGGGCAGCTTGACGTCGAACCAAAACGTTGGTTTGCGCTCGGGACAATTAGCGCCTCTTTCCTGTGGTTCTTTGGTCTGGCTATTCTCGCAGCCTGGCTGGCACCGCGCCTGCGCACGGCAAAATCACAGCGCATTATCAATCTGGTAGTGGGATGTGTCATGTGGTTTATAGCCTTGCAGCTGGCGAGAGACGGTATTGCTCATGCACAAGCCTTGTTCAGTTAGGCGCTATCTGATGGAAAAATAAAACAGAGGCGCTAAGCTTGCCTCCAGAGGTCCTGAATTTTGGGCAAGTCAATTAACACGGAGAGACTAACGTGAAGTTCAAAGTTATCGCCCTAGCGGCATTAATGGGTATTAGCGGGATGGCAGCGCAGGCTAACGAATTGCCGGATGGACCGCATATTGTCACCTCCGGTACGGCAAGTGTGGATGCGGTGCCAGACATTGCCACTCTTGCGATTGAAGTTAACGTGGCCGCGAAGGATGCCGCTACAGCCAAGAAACAGGCAGATGAGCGCGTCGCACAATACATTTCCTTCCTTGAACTCAATCAGATCGCGAAAAAAGATATCAGCTCAGCGAATTTACGCACCCAGCCAGATTATGATTATCAGGATGGTAAAAGTATCCTGAAAGGCTACCGCGCTGTGAGAACGGTGGAAGTCACGCTCCGTCAGTTAGACAAACTGAATTCCTTGCTGGATGGCGCGCTGAAGGCGGGTCTTAACGAAATTCGTTCAGTGTCGCTGGGCGTGGCGCAGCCGGATGCCTATAAAGACAAAGCGCGTAAGGCAGCGATTGATAACGCGATTCATCAGGCGCAGGAACTGGCGAACGGCTTTCATCGTAAACTGGGGCCGGTATATAGCGTGCGCTACCATGTTTCCAACTATCAGCCCAGCCCAATGGTGCGGATGATGAAAGCCGATGCCGCGCCGGTGTCTGCCCAGGAAACTTACGAGCAGGCCGCTATTCAGTTTGATGATCAGGTCGATGTGGTCTTCCAGTTAGAACCTGTGGATCAACAACCCGCTAAAACACCTGCAGCACAATAATACTTGTAGCCCGACGTATTCGTCGGGCTAATGCCTTTACCCGATATTGCCTCCTTTTTCTGTAATTTTCTGTAAAACCATGACGTAATCACCTATCTTTGCTCGCGGTTTCATCAAGGATAGGCTGACTGAAACGGTTAAGCGGACAAGGATGCGGGGAGGTGCCCCTATTAAGTTGTCAAGCATGTTATGACCCCTGCGGGGTATAAAAAGTCCCGTCGCGCATCATGGCGAACAGAACGTCGCAGCGTCGTCTCGC
>NZ_MDGW01000019.1:0-13434 GCF_001712525.1 Shigella sp. FC1661 | reverse complement strand
CAGCGCTGGCTGTTTTACGCGTATGACAGGCTCCGGAAGACGGTTGTTGCGCACGTATTCGGTGAACGCACTATGGCGACGCTGGGGCGTCTTATGAGCTTGCTGTCACCCTTTGACGTGGTGATATGGATGACGGATGGCTGGCCACTGTATGAATCCCGCCTGAAGGGAAAGCTGCACGTAATCAGCAAGCGATATACGCAGCGAATTGAGCGGCATAACCTGAATCTGAGGCAGCACCTGGCACGGCTGGGACGGAAGTCGCTGTCGTTCTCAAAATCGGTGGAGCTGCATGACAAAGTCATCGGGCATTATCTGAACATAAAACACTATCAATAAGTTGGAGTCATTACCTAACTTCTATACTCATGAGTGTCGGGAATATCAGCGTTACTGTAATCTTGGTTGGGAAACAGGACAACCTGATGGTGACGCAGGCTATGCACTCTGGAATCATACGCATACTGCTACTCTAGAAGATTATAAACTTAAGGGAGAACTTAATGACTTATACCACCAGGATGCACTTGACTATGATAACTGAAACTGAAATTAACGTACTGAAAGTTATGGCTGAGAAAGATATAAACTGGAACTGGATGAATCTCGATCGCACACTATCCATAAGGCAAATTCCAGGATTCGGTAATGTTGTTAACATTGTTAACAAATTAGCTAACGAGGGTTTGGTTATTATTGAGGATAGCGGACATAAGTCTATGCCTCACTACCACGTTACTGAAAAGGGATACAATTTCGTGAAAAGTGAGAATAAATAACGTAGCGTTGATTACTGAACAAATCGCTCAGGATTATATTTTGCGTAAAAATGATTCGGTTATTTCTGTATCTGAACGGGCGCAGATAGCAAAATGGCTTCCGGTGATGGAAGCCATCAGATTATTGGCAAAGTGCGCGTTGTTCATGCCGGATGCGGCGTGAACGCCTTGTCCGGCCAACAAAACTCAAAAATTCAATAAATTGCATAAATTATGTAGGCCTGGTATCAGGCAGTTTTGCCTCTTTCATCGTACTGCAATTTACAGTGACTCGTTAATATTCATCATCCCCGACGCAAATTCTGCGCCGCCTGCACCATGTTCGCCAGTGCCGCGCGGGTTTCTGGCCAGCCGCGCGTTTTCAGGCCACAGTCCGGGTTGACCCACAGGCGCTCTGCCGGAATGCGTTTTGCCGCTTTCTTCAGCAAGGCTTCAATCCATTCTACGCTCGGTACGTTTGGCGAGTGAATGTCATAGACGCCTGGACCGATTTCATTCGGATAATCAAACTCTTCAAACGACTCCAGCAACTCCATGTCGGAACGCGAGGTTTCGATGGTGATGACGTCTGCATCCAGTGCCGCAATGGAATCCATGATGTCGTTGAACTCGCAATAACACATGTGAGTGTGGATTTGTGTGTCATCTTTCGCCACGGCGGCGTTGATACGGAAGGCCTCCACGCCCCACTGGAGATATGCATCCCAGTCGCTACGACGCAGCGGTAAACCTTCGCGCAGCGCCGGTTCATCAATCTGGATGATGCCAATTCCTGCGGCTTCCAGGTCCGCCACTTCATCACGCAGCGCCAGCGCAATTTGTTTGGCGATGGTTTCACGGCTGACATCTTCACGCGGGAACGACCAGCAGAGAATGGTCACCGGGCCAGTCAGCATCCCTTTCACCGGTTTATCAGTCAGAGATTGCGCATACTTCGCCCACTCCACGGTAATCGGTGCCGGGCGACTAACGTCACCAATAACAATCGGTGGCTTCACGCAGCGGGAACCGTAGCTCTGTACCCAACCGTTTTGCGTAAAGACAAATCCGTCGAGGTGCTCGCCAAAGTATTCCACCATGTCATTACGCTCGGCCTCGCCATGTACCAGCACATCCAGTCCCAAACGTTCCTGCTCAACAATGGCCTGCTTGATATGTTCCGCAATGCCCGTGCGGTAGTTGTTGGCGTCGAGATTGCCCTTTTTGAAATCCAGACGCAGGGTACGAATTTCCGTGGTTTGCGGGAAGGAACCAATCGTGGTGGTCGGCCACGCTGGCAGTTTAAAACGCGCACGCTGGGCTTCAGCACGCACTTCATAGACATTCGCACGCTGGCTGTCCTGGGCGGTGATCGCCGCCAGACGCTTTTCTACCGCCGGATTATGTACACGAGTAGAGTGACGACGCGCCTGAATTGGGGCGCTCCACTCTGCCAGAGCTGCCGTGTCACCACTTTTCAGCGCATCGCGCAGCAGTGCCAGTTCATGGCATTTTTGTAAGGCGAAGGCAAACCAGCTTTTCACTTCTGCATCAAGACGCGTTTCCACGCTCAGGTCGATGGGGCTGTGCAGCAACGAGCAGGAAGATGCCACCCACAAATCACGTTTGCCGACAATGTCCTTAATTTGCGCATATTTCTCAGTAAGATCGGCGCGCCAGACGTTACGACCATTGATCAGTCCCGCAGACAGCAGCCAGTCAGAAGGCAGGCGCTTGTGCAGTTCAGCAACGCCATCTTTACCATGTACAAGGTCCACATGCAGTCCCTGAACAGGCAGCGCAGTAATCGTGTCGAGATTTGGCGTAACGCCTTCAAAATAGGTAGTCAGCAGCAGTTTCACCTGTCCCTGGAGCGCGTCGTAAGCGGGTTTGTATGCGTCCAGCCACGCCTGTGGTAGTTCCAGTACCAGCGCGGGTTCATCAATCTGTACCCACTCGATGCCGCGTTTCTCCAGTTCTGCCAGCACTTGCTGATAAACCGGCAGAATGTCGTTCAGCAGGCTCAGGCGGTCAAACTGTTCACCTTTCACTTTCCCCAGCCACAGCCAGGTAACCGGCCCCAGCAGCACAGGCTTAACGTTGTGGCCCAGCGCCAGCGCCTCGTCCACTTCCTCCAGCAGCTGCGTCCAGGTCAGTTTGAACTGTTGGCCTTTAACGAATTCCGGCACCATGTAGTGATAGTTGGTGTTAAACCATTTGGTCATTTCCGCTGCCGCCGCAGGTTCGCCAGTCGGCGCACGTCCACGACCAATACGGAACAGGGTGTCAATATCTACCGAACCATCTTTGTTCTGATGACGCGCCGGAACGTTACCCAGCAGCAGACTGGTGGTCAGTACATGATCGTACCAGGCAAAATCGCCCACCGGCAGCAGGTCGATACCCGCTTGCTTTTGTTGATCCCAGTGACGAGCACGCAATTCACGCCCTACCGCCAGCAGTTCTTCACGCGTGGAGTTCCCTGCCCAATAACTCTCTTGCGCTTTTTTCAGCTCGCGACGCAGGCCAACGCGAGGGAAACCGAGGGTGTGATTCAATATTGTCATTTTTCTTCCTCTAATTATATGTAAATCCTATGGATTTTGAATTTAGGGAAGGCGGCAAGTTTATTCATCCCCGGGAGCTTACTGAAGTAAGTGACCGGGGTGGAGAAACGCAGCCAACGCACCATAAATTTAAAAGACGAAGGATTTTAGCCGTCCAGATGTTTACACATCCATAATTGGCGGTTACTGTATATTCCTCAAGCGCAAATTATTCATGCCGAAGTGAAGGACTTTCATGATCGAAGTAAAACATCTGAAAACGCTACAAGCGTTGCGGAACTGCGGCTCACTCGCAGCCGCTGCGGCGACGTTGCATCAGACGCAATCCGCCCTGTCTCACCAGTTTAGCGATCTGGAACAACGCCTTGGCTTCCGGCTATTTGTGCGTAAAAGCCAGCCGCTTCGCTTTACACCGCAGGGAGAAATCCTGTTGCAACTGGCAAACCAGGTGCTGCCACAAATTAGCCAGGCACTGCAAGCCTGCAATGAACCGCAGCAGACGCGTCTGCGCATTGCCATTGAGTGCCATAGCTGTATACAGTGGCTGACGCCCGCGTTAGAAAATTTCCATAAGAACTGGCCGCAGGTCGAGATGGACTTTAAATCGGGCGTGACATTTGACCCGCAGCCCGCCTTGCAACAGGGAGAGCTGGATCTGGTAATGACGTCCGATATTCTGCCGCGCAGTGGTCTGCATTATTCGCCGATGTTCGACTATGAAGTGCGTCTGGTGTTAGCACCTGACCATCCACTGGCGGCAAAAACGCGTATTACACCGGAAGATCTCGCCAGCGAGACGCTATTAATTTATCCGGTGCAGCGTAGTCGACTGGATGTCTGGCGGCATTTTCTTCAGCCGGCAGGCGTCAGTCCGTCACTGAAAAGCGTCGATAACACCTTATTGTTGATTCAGATGGTTGCCGCGCGGATGGGTATTGCCGCGCTACCGCATTGGGTAGTAGAGAGTTTTGAGCGCCAGGGTCTGGTGGTGACCAAAACCCTGGGCGAAGGCTTGTGGAGCCGACTGTACGCCGCCGTGCGCGATGGCGAGCAGCGTCAGCCAGTTACGGAAGCGTTTATTCGCTCAGCGCGCAATCACGCCTGCGATCATCTGCCGTTTGTGAAGAGCGCGGAGCGACCCACTTACGATGCACCCACAGTGAGGCCAGGATCACCAGCGCGCCTGTAATAAACGTTGGCCAGTGCGGCTGTTGGTGCCAGATAGCCAGGTTTACCAGCAGCCCTGCCGGAACGTGCATATTATTCATAATTCCCAGCGTTCCGGCGTCCACCTGCGTCGCGCCGTAGTTCCACATAAAGTAGCCAATCCCGGAAGCCACCACGCCAAGAAACACCAGAATGCCCCATTGCAACGTGGTTTGCGGCATTTTCTGCGCATTTCCCAGCAAGAACCATGCAATTACCGCCACCAGGAACGCGCCAAGATAGAACCACGCAAAGGCGTTATGCTGCGGCATCGGGCGAGTTTCCATCAGGCGTTTGTAACCCACCATGCCGATGGCAAAAGTGATATTGGAGAGTTGCACCAGCAACAAGCCAGTCCAGAAATGGTCGGTGACCTGATCATAGCGAATAATCCCGGCACCAATCACCGCCAACAAGGCACTAAAAGCATATCCCCAGCGCAAACGGCGCTTATTCATGATGTCATAAATCAGCGTGATGTAGAGCGGCGTCAGTACGGTGAACAGCAGCAGTTCGGAAACCGTCAGATAGAGATAAGCGCGGAAACTCAGCATATACATCACGCCGAGCTGCATCGCGCCCACCAGCATATACAGGCCGACTGTTTTCAGGCTATTGCCACGGGTACGCAGAAACGGCAGAAAAACGAGTGCCGCCAGGCCAACGCGCACCAGCACCGCAAAATAGCTATCGACGTGCCCCGCAAGGTACTCGCCATAAAAGCTAAAGGAGAAGGCCCACAGAATCGTGGTGATGATAAGTAGCGCCACAATGGAAAACTCTTTGATTAACGAGTATCCATTGTAGCGAAGTATCAGGTTGACAACTGACCAAATAAAGAACGATTACGATAAATAGAGTTTACGCAGATAATGCGGCACCGCGTCGTCGGCATTAGTACCAATCACTTCCAGCTCGGGATGAAGGTCTTTCAGACGCTGGTGCGCACTGCCCATAATGCAGCCTTTCCCCGCCATCGACAGCATTTCGGCGTCGTTCATCCCGTCACCAAACGCAATACAATCCTTCAGGCTGTAGCCCAGTTTCTTCGCCACCGCTTCCAGCGCATGGCCTTTTGAAACGCCGCCCGCCATCACTTCCAGACAGGTTAAGGTAGAGAAACTGACGTTGACGCGATCGCCCCAACGAGCGTTAATCGCCTGCTCCAGCGGCAGCAGTTGTTCATGGGAATCGCAGGTGAAGAACACTTTGCTGACGCCTTCCGGCTCCAGTAATCCAGGCTCATACAGCGCATATTTGAACACCGCTTCTTTAAAAAAGCGCATCTCTTCCGGGCGATGGCGATTCATAAACCATTCGTCGTCGCGATAAACGTTAGTAATGATGTCCGGATTGTCGTTGACTACGCCAAACAGATCGCTGGCAATGTCGCGATCCAGGTTATGAGCAAAAATCAGATTACCATCCAGATCGTGAACGCGCGCACCATTGGAGGTAATCATGTAAGACTTAATCTCCAGATTATCGCGAATTTGCCCCACATCAACGTGGTGACGACCGGTCGCAAACACAAAGTTGATGCCGCGCGCGGTGAGCAGCTTCAGAGTTTCTTTGGCGTAAGGGGATAACGTATGGTCGGGAGAAAGTAACGTGCCATCTAAATCAGACGCAACAACCTGGTACATAAGAAATTTAAACCTCTGTAGAGCGGTTTCCGCTGGGTGAGTTATGCCTGTTGAAAAAATCAACGATGGCGTGGAGCGCGACTGAGCGCATTGCGTCCTTTTCAAAAAGGATCTCATGGTAAGCACCTTTAATTACCAACGGCCGTCCTCCTTCGACAGGATGGCCCGCGGCGGTGCGGAGTTCACAAAAACGGTCATGCATGCGGTTATCCACCACGCGTTCCTCTTCAGCCTGCAAGAGAAGCGTTGGCGTGGCGTCATCACCCGCACCGGCTAACACCTGTTCGCCAGCCAGAATACTTTCGCGTACCCAATGGTAGGTCGGCCCACCGACGCGAATCGTTGGGTCATCAGCATAGAAGCGTAAGTTACGTCGATATCGCTGTCTGCTGTGGGTCAGTACGTTGATAGCAAACGGCAACGCGCGCCAGCGCCCGGTGCCTATTGCATAGCCATCACGGAAACGTGGATGCGCTTCGGCCCAGTTGAGGATCTGCCGTGCCATAAATGACGGCATACGAATCACGATCCCAAACATTGGCGCAGTTAGCGCAATGGCGTCACATACACCTGGATGGCGTTGCAGAAATAATGTGGAGATCGCACCGCCCATCGAATGTGCCAGTATATAGCGTTTACGCCACGGACCGGGCTGGACCTCCTGCTGCCAGAATGCCGCCAGATCATCAACATAATCATTAAAGCGATTAACATGCCCGAGATGCGGATCGGCTAACAGGCGACCGGAACGTCCCTGCCCGCGATGGTCGATGATTAAGACATCAAACCCCAAATGGAACAGGTCATAGGCCAGTTCCGCATATTTTACGTAGCTCTCAATACGCCCCGGGCAGATGACTACCACCCGGTCATGGTGCTGTGCGCGAAAACGGACAAAGCGCACCGGAATGTCATCCACACCAGTAAACTCTGCTTCATCACGCTGACGCCAGAAATCAGTCAGCGGTCCCATGGTAAAAGCAGCAAACGCGTTTTCTCTTGTTTCCCAGTCTTTTTGCTGCTGAAACATCGGGTAATCTGCCTCTTAAACCACGTAAAATCGTTTTTTTTTTAGCGTGCCTGACACAACGCTGCGACAGTAGCGTATTGTGGCACAAAAATAGACACACCGGGAGTTCATCATGACCTTAGAATGGTGGTTTGCCTACCTGCTGACATCGATCATTTTAAGCCTGTCGCCAGGCTCTGGTGCAATCAACACTATGACCACCTCGCTCAACCACGGTTATCGCGGCGCGGTGGCGTCTATTGCTGGGCTTCAGACCGGACTGGCGATTCATATTGTGCTGGTTGGCGTGGGGTTGGGGACGCTATTTTCCCGCTCAGTGATTGCGTTTGAAGTGTTGAAGTGGGCAGGCGCGGCTTACTTGATTTGGCTGGGAATCCAGCAGTGGCGCGCCGCTGGTGCAATTGACCTTAAATCGCTGGCCTCTACTCAATCGCGTCGACATTTGTTCCAGCGCGCAGTTTTTGTGAATCTCACCAATCCCAAAAGTATTGTGTTTCTGGCGGCGCTATTTCCGCAATTCATCATGCCACAGCAGCCGCAACTGATGCAGTATATCGTGCTCGGCGTCACCACTATTGTAGTCGATATTATTGTGATGATCGGTTACGCCACCCTTGCTCAACGGATTGCTCTATGGATTAAAGGACCAAAGCAGATGAAGGCGCTGAATAAGATTTTCGGCTCGTTGTTTATGCTGGTGGGAGCGCTGTTAGCATCGGCGAGGCATGCGTGAAAAATAATGTCGGATGCGGCGTAAACGCCTTATCCGACTTACTCTGAAGACGCGTCTGGCATCACCGCGAAATAATCAAATGAATGCCAAATCCGGCAAATAACGCCCCGGCAAAACCATCAATCCACTTCGCCAGACGTTGATAACCACGGCGCATTTGCGGCAGGGCAAACAGGCTGGCAACGACGGTAAACCACGCCAGTGTTTCGACAATGATCAGCGCAAAAATGCCCCAGCGCGCGGTAGTGCCAACGTTATCTCCGACAAACAATGAGAACACCGAGCCAAAGTAGATAATCGCTTTCGGATTAGCGAGATTGGTCAGTAAACCTTTCAGGAAACTGCGCCCGCTTTTCGCCAGCTCAATCTGTGGTGCAGGCGCAGATACAGCCTCTTTTTTCAGTGCACCGCGTAGCATCTGGTAACCCATCCAGCAGAGATACAGGCCACCGCCAACCATAATCAGCGTATGCAGCCAGGCCATTTTTTCGATAATCAAATGCAGGCCAAGCAACGCAATCCCTGCCCAAACCATAACGCCGCAGGTAATACCCAGCACGCCCATCATCGCTTCTTTACGGGAACGACTGACAGCGGTCTGAGAGACAAAAAAGAAATCGGGACCGGGGCTCATAAGCGCCACAATGTGCACCATGGCGACGGTGAGAAATAACATCAACATACATTTGACTCGCGGGGGAAACGTTTACGGAGTCTTCATCCTGGCACTTTTTTATGCTGCTGACTACTCTTCGTCGTCGCCATCGACATGCGCACGAATCAGCGCCATAAACGGTTTACCAAAGCGTTCCAGCTTGCGCATCCCAACGCCGTTAACGCTGAGCATTTCGCTGGCGGTGATCGGCATCTGTTCAGCCATCTCAATCAAGGTTGCGTCGTTAAACACCACGTACGGCGGGACATTACTTTCATCGGCAATCGATTTACGCAGTTTGCGTAATTTGGCGAACAGTTTGCGATCATAGTTGCCGCCGAACGATTTCTGCATCGCTTTCGGTTTGAGCGCCACGATACGCGGCACGGCAAGTTGCAAAGAGGATTCGCCGCGCAGCACCGGGCGCGCGGCCTCTGTCAGTTGTAGGGCAGAATGCTGGGCAATATTTTGCGTCACCAGGCCGAGGTGAATCAGCTGGCGGATCACGCTCACCCAATGTTCATGGCTTTTATCACGGCCCATGCCATAGACTTTCAGTTTGTCATGACCATAGTCGCGGATACGCTGGTTATTAGCACCACGAATCACTTCCACCACATAACCCATCCCAAACCGCTGATTCACACGACCAATGGTGGAAAGGGCAATCTGAGCATCGGTTGAACCGTCGTACTGTTTCGGCGGATCGAGGCAGATATCGCAGTTCCCGCACGGCTCTTGCCGCCCTTCGCCAAAATAGTTCAGCAATACCAGACGACGGCAAGTTTGCGCTTCGGCAAAAGCGCCCATCGCATTGAGTTTATGACGTTCGATATCCTGTAACTGCCCCTGCGGCTTCTCTTCCAGGCAACGGCGCAGCCACGCCATATCGGCCGGATCGTAAAACAGCATCGCTTCCGCGGGCAGGCCATCACGCCCGGCGCGACCGGTTTCCTGATAATAGGATTCGATATTGCGCGGAATATCAAAGTGGACCACGAAGCGAACGTTTGGTTTATTGATGCCCATGCCGAACGCCACCGTCGCCACCACAATTTGCAGGTCATCGCGCTGAAATTTTTCCTGCACGTCGGCGCGAACATTATTTTCCAGCCCAGCATGATAGGCCGCCGCGCTAATTCCCTTGCTTTGCAGGCGCGCAGCGGTGTCTTCTACTTTCGCGCGGCTGTTGCAGTAGATAATGCCTGACTTACCGCGCTGTTCCTGCACGTAGCGCATCAACTGATCGAGCGGTTTGAACTTCTCCATCAGCATGTAGCGAATATTCGGACGGTCAAAACTGCTGATTTGAATCAGCGGATCGTTCAGCCCCAGCAAGCGCACGATATCCTGGCGCGTGGTGTCGTCGGCTGTGGCAGTCAGCGCCATAAACGGCAGGGTCGGGAAACGCTGGCGTAACTGACCAAGCGCGGCATATTCCGGGCGGAAATCGTGGCCCCATTGGGAGATACAGTGCGCTTCATCAACGGCTAATAACACCGGATTCCAGTGCGCCAGATGCTCAAGAAAGTTATCCAGCATCAGGCGTTCCGGGGCGATATAAAGCAGACGAATTTGCCCGGTGCGGCAGCCTGTCATCACTTCAAGTTGCTGCTCGCGGGTTTGCGTCGAGTTAAGGCACGCCGCCGCCACGCCGTTGGCTTGCAGTTGATCCACCTGATCTTTCATCAACGAAATCAGCGGTGAAACAACCACGGTAAGGCCGTTTAGCAATAAGGCAGGAATTTGATAGCAAAGGGATTTTCCGCCACCGGTGGGCATGACGACCAGGCAATCGCGACCGGAAAGCACAGTGTCGATAATTTCTTCCTGGCCGGGGCGAAACTGTTGGTAGCCAAAGGTTTCTTGTAAAACCTGTTTAGCTCCGGACTCCAGATTCAACACTTCCGCCTGCGCCACATTCACCCCGATTGCCTGAAATAAAAACAGGCGCTATTTTCAGCGCCTGCGCGAGAAACTGCAATGCTTTTAGTCTCTGAGAGGGTAATCCTGGATGCTGGGTTCCAGATTTGCCAACCACTCAACCGTTCATCAAAACAAGTCGTTTAGCATAACTCCTACACCGACACGGGTCTGGTTGAAGTTATAGTCGATGAGCGATTCGCCATAGCCGCTGTAAACCTGAGTATAAAGGCGCACATGTTTGGTGATCGGGTAACTTAAGCCTAACTCCGCGCCGCCGTAACCGGTATTCCAGTTGTACTGTCCTTTCGCACTCAACACCGCATCACCGAGGTGATAGCCGATTTTAAGCTGGTAGTAACCCATATATTTGGTGATATCCGGGTTATCGTCAGTATTACCCACCACATACCACGGCTTCACTTCTACCAGCCAGTTACCGTTTTCTGCCATCAGGCGAGTATAAAGGCGGTTCCAGCTGCGGGAGGTCGGGTCGGAACGCCCGTTAGAGTCGTGGTTATACCCCATCTCCACATCGCGCAGCGTCCAACCTGCAAAACGGTAATCGGTGGCAAAACCGAGGAACAATTGCGGTTCGTAGTTGGTTTCACGAAACGGTGAAGACTCTTCGCTATTGGACAGTTGCCACCAGGATTTTTGCGTATAAGACGCACCCAACACCGAGTTCGGGCCTAAAATCCCACGCCACAGTGGAAATGCCAGGCTCAACTGAAACTTTACTTCATCCTTACGCGCATTTTCCGCCCAGTCGTAACTGGCAATCGCTTCTTTGTTCAGATCGCTGGTTTGGGTGTAGATGAGGTAGTTAGTGTCATAAGGATAGAGCGTGAACGGATTGCCATGCTCCTGCAGCATATTGGCGATAATACTGCCACGCACCGCTGGCGCGTCATGCACCTCTTTCACCGTTGCCTCTTGTGCATATACTGCCATAGGCAACATAAACACCGGCAACAACCAGCCCTGCAGAGTCCGCATCGGTCGTGTTCTCCGTAACGAATTATTGATAAGGTGAATGTTTTTCTGCGGGCTATTTTACATACTTAACTCCATTGCCGTTAGTTATCCCTTCCTAAAGTAGAAACTAACAACAAAGAAGCATAAAATCAACATTTCATTAACCAATGAAGTGTAAGGATGATATGTCTGCCGTACTGACCGCTGAACAAGCCCTGAAATTAGTGGGTGAGATGTTTGTTTATCACATGCCATTTAACCGCGCGTTAGGGATGGAGCTGGAGCGTTACGAAAAAGAGTTCGCACAGCTGGCCTTTAAAAATCAGCCGATGATGGTGGGTAACTGGGCGCAAAGCATTTTGCACGGCGGAGTCATTGCGTCGGCGCTGGATGTCGCCGCCGGTCTGGTGTGCGTGGGAAGTACCTTAACCCGCCACGAAACCATCAGTGAAGATGAACTACGCCAGCGGCTATCGCGGATGGGGACCATTGATCTTCGCGTTGATTATCTGCGCCCAGGCAGGGGCGAGCGTTTTACTGCTACCAGTAGCCTGTTGCGTGCAGGCAATAAAGTCGCCGTCGCCCGCGTTGAATTACACAATGAAGAACAGCTTTATATTGCCAGTGCCACCGCCACCTATATGGTAGGTTGAAGACATAAAAGCAGGTAAACTGCTGTTACCAATTAAAAATGAGTATTCCCGATGGATGCAAAACAAACGCGGCAGGGCGTATTACTCGCTCTTGCCGCTTATTTTATTTGGGGTATTGCGCCAGCATACTTCAAGCTGATTTACTACGTGCCCGCCGATGAGATCCTGACGCATCGCGTGATCTGGTCGTTTTTCTTTATGGTGGTGCTGATGAGCATTTGCCGCCAGTGGTCCTATTTAAAAACGCTGATTCAGACGCCACAGAAAATTTTTATGCTGGCAGTCTCTGCCGTGCTGATTGGTGGCAACTGGCTACTGTTTATCTGGGCGGTGAACAATCACCATATGCTGGAAGCGAGCCTTGGTTACTTTATTAACCCGCTGGTGAACATTGTGCTGGGGATGATTTTCCTCGGCGAGCGATTCCGCCGGATGCAATGGCTGGCGGTGATTCTGGCGATATGTGGCGTGTTGGTTCAGTTGTGGACTTTTGGTTCGCTGCCAATCATCGCGCTGGGGCTGGCGTTTAGTTTTGCCTTCTACGGACTGGTACGCAAGAAAATTGCCGTTGAAGCGCAAACCGGCATGTTAATCGAAACCATGTGGCTGCTGCCCGTGGCGGCGATTTATCTGTTTGCTATTGCCGACAGCTCAACCAGCCATATGGGGCAAAACCCGATGTTGCTGAATTTGCTGCTGATCGCCGCCGGTATTGTCACCACCGTACCGCTGTTGTGTTTTACCGCAGTTGCTACACGCCTGCGTCTCTCCACGTTAGGCTTCTTCCAGTATATTGGCCCGACGCTGATGTTCCTGTTGGCAGTGACGTTTTATGGTGAAAAACCGGGTGCCGATAAGATGGTGACCTTCGCCTTTATTTGGGTGGCGCTGGCAATTTTTGTGATGGATGCGATTTATACGCAGCGTAGAAAAAGGGTAATGACTCCAACTTACTGATAGTGTTTTATGTTCAGATAATGCCCGATGACCTTGTCATGCAGCTCCACCGATTTTGAGAACGACAGTGACTTCCGTCCCAGCCTTGCCAGATGTTGTCTCAGATTCAGATTATGTCGCTCAATGCGCTGAGTGTAACGCTTGCTGATAACGTGCAGCTTTCCCTTCAGGCGTGATTCATACAGCGGCCAGCCATCCGTCATCCATACCACGACCTCAAAGGCCGACAGCAGGCTCAGAAGACGCTCCAGTGTGGCCAGAGTGCGTTCACCGAAGACGTGCGCCACAACCGTCCTCCGTATCCTGTCATACGCGTAAAACAGCCAGC
>NZ_MDGW01000018.1:0-13450 GCF_001712525.1 Shigella sp. FC1661 | reverse complement strand
TTTACGCGTATGACAGGCTCCGGAAGACGGTTGTTGCGCACGTATTCGGTGAACGCACTATGGCGACGCTGGGGCGTCTTATGAGCTTGCTGTCACCCTTTGACGTGGTGATATGGATGACGGATGGCTGGCCACTGTATGAATCCCGCCTGAAGGGAAAGCTGCACGTAATCAGCAAGCGATATACGCAGCGAATTGAGCGGCATAACCTGAATCTGAGGCAGCACCTGGCACGGCTGGGACGGAAGTCGCTGTCGTTCTCAAAATCGGTGGAGCTGCATGACAAAGTCATCGGGCATTATCTGAACATAAAACACTATCAATAAGTTGGAGTCATTACCTGAGCATCAATACAGTGGTGCCCGGTGTTCAGGGCAAGCCGCATATGTTGCTAAACGTCAGGAGTGCGCAAAATGATGCGCCAATCACTTCAGGCTGTTTTACCTGAAATTTCAGGCAATAAAACGTCATTGCTGCGTAAATCGGTATGCAGCGATCTCCTCACTCTTTTTAATTCTCCTCATTCGGCATTACCGTCATTACTTGTTTCAGGCATGCCCGAGTGGCAAGTGCATAACCCGAGCGACAAACATCTCCAGAGCTGGTATTGCCGTCAGCTGCGTTCTGCACTGTTATTTCATGAGCCACGGATTGCGGCGTTGCAGGTTAATTTGAAAGAAGCGTACTGCCACACTCTGGCGATCAGCCTTGAGATAATGCTGTACCACGACGATGAACCGCTAACGTTTGATCTGGTCTGGGATAATGGCGGTTGGCGCAGTGCGACGCTTGAGAATGTCAGCTAAGCACAATCTCCAGCTCGCGCAGTTCACGCCAGAAGCGTTCGGCAACTGGATTCATGCGGGTATTCATACGGTATGCGTAGGCCTGAATCGGGATCACCAGTTCGTCCCGATTCAGCACAACGAGTTGCCCGCTGCGAATTTCTTGTTGGATGGCATACTCCGGCAGCCAGGCAATCCCACAGCCGTCGAGGGCAACCTGCTTTAATAGCTCGCTCATCGAAGAGACAAAAAAGGTGCTGAAACTTAACTCGCTGTGGCGCGTCAGGGTGCGATTAATCAATCGCCCCATATAGGAGTTGCGGCTGTAATTCAGTAACGGAAAGTGTGGCTGCGCGAGGTTAAAAATTGCTTCTCCGTATTCGTCACTGGCGCAAACGGGGAACAATTGAGATTCAAATAAGCGAATGTGGTCAAACGGTGCTTCCAGCAAATCTTCGTCGTGAAAGGAAAAAATACAGTCACTTTGCCCTTCACGCAGTTTATCGACTGCTTCATCGACATCAATAGCTTCAATCGCCCAGGTAAAGAGCGGCGGCATCTGGCTGATAATGGACGGTAACAGACCGAGGGAAAGAGAGTGTGCAGCGGCTATCTTGATTTTACGTTGCGCGTAATCGCTGCCGCCACGCAGCTCTGCAAGGTTACTTTCTAACTGTTGCAACAGATGGCGGATCTGCGAATGGAAGATTTTCCCTTGTTCTGAGAGTTGCAGCGGCGTCACCTGGCGGTTAAACAATTCAACGCCAATCGCCTGTTCCAGCGCGCGGATGCGGCGGCTGAATGCCGGTTGCGAGACGTTACGACTGACTGCCGCCTGGGAAAAATTGCGGCATTTTTCCAGGGTCAGAAAATCATAAAGCCATTTGGTTTCAATATTATGCAAAACCGCACCACAGTCATCCATTACGTTTTACTCTGTCAGCCGCCCTTGCGGGCATTCTACGTCCATTAGGGCGGCTGACAACCGTTTAAGCCGTTTCAAACGTTCCTTTCACGCAGGCTTTGCCGTCTTTGACCATCAGTTTGCCGCGAGCATATACCTGCTCAATGCGCAATTCTGGCGTCATGACTAGTAAGTCTGCGTCATTGCCAAGCAGAATTTCGCCTTTCCCGCTCAGGTTAAGGAAACCGGCTACGCTACTGGTGAGCGGGCGCAGGGCATCGCTGATACTGAAATCATAGTCTTTGACCAGCACCTGCACGGTTTCCAGCAACGTTTCAAAACCTGCAACACCGATATGGGTTAAATTCCCTTCGTCATCGAAGAACGGCTGGCTACCGTTGCCGTCGGAGCTGAGGGTGACGCGTGCCAGCGGAATACCCGCCTGAACGGCGCGGGCAATACCTTCGGCAGGGGCGACCGGTTCGTCAATGCTGCTGGTGATATCGATGGTGCCGCCTTTGCGCGCGAACTCCAGCGCCTGCTCAAACAACGGTACGTTGCGGTTAACGTGGGTCGGCAGCAGCTTGCTGATCGGCACATCGCAGTTTTCCAGCAGGTCATAAATAGGCTGTAACGCCTTTTTACTGTCGCCCATGTGGAACACGGTGACGCCAGGTTTACTGCCGAGCAAACCGCCAACGCGGGATTCTGCCGCCATATTAGCCAGGTGATAAACGTCCGGTGCGGCAGAACGGTGATCAGAGATGGCGCATTTCACGCCAATCACACGATCGATAATCGCCACGTCTTTTTCCACGGAACCCGTAATAGTGCGGGAAGGGACATGATAAGCGCCGGTCAGCATCCAGGCGCTGATGCCTTCTTCATTGAGCGCACGGGTCTTGGCGAGCAGGGATTCCGGGTGGCGAGAGATAGAGTCGGTGCCCAGCAGACCAACCACTGACGTGACGCCCGCTTCCGTCAGGCGACTTAGCGCCACTTCCGGCGTGCGCGTCGTGGGACCTGCTTCGCCGCCACCGCCAATCAAATGGACGTGTTGATCAATAAAACCTGGGCAGAGGATCTGCCCACTGAGATCGACAACCGTGCAGTTCGGTACAATGTCAGAAGGGATATTGCTGGCAACGGCGATAATTTTGCCGTTAGCGACGAGGACATCGCAAATTCCCCGATCTTCCGGTGCATACAAATGCGCTCCCTGCAGCAGGGTAAAACCGGCTGCGGTATAATCAATCATGGTAACTCCTTGTTAAACAATAAGCTGCATAACCCAGATCGACAGCAATGCGTTAATCACGCAGACCGTAATGATATGCGGGTAATATTTGGCATTCACTTCGGCTGTCCCCAGGCAGCGACCGACATTTTGCACCGGGTTGCCCATTAAATACATCGCGGGCAGTAAAACGGTGACATCGTGACCGGTTAATGCGCCAGCGGTTGCCAGACTGGCGGCAACACCGACTGCGCCATTACGGGTTCACAGATATGCCCCACCCAGTCGAGCAGGCCGGTAATTTTCAGCGCCTGAATGATGACAAACGCCATCACCACGTTTGGCAGCAGGTTGGTCGTGGCGATAGTAAAGCCACGGCGCGCGCCATCGATAAACATATCCATGACGTTTTTGCGGACCTGAGTTGTCATGCTTGCGCTCCTTGCGTTGGGTTGCGACGTTCTTCGAAGTTAAGCCAGACGCGCAAAATGTTGGCTCCGACAAATTTAAACACCAGGATGACGGCTAAAGGTACGATTACGGACGTGCCCAGAAAGGCGAACACCGCGACGCCGGAAGAGAAGTAGTTGGTGATGATGGCGCTACCGCTGGTTTGATATGCGGCGAAAATCACTTTATCGCGTTCGGTAATTTCACCTTCCTGCGCCAGCTCTTTGGTCATACCGGCGGCGGCATCAGTGTTTTGCAAGTTAGCGATCAGCGCCAGCGAGCAGATCCCTGGAATGCCCAACAACGGTTTTAGCACAGGTGTCATTAACTGCTGCGCGGCGCGTAATCCACCAAGACCATCGGTAATTGAAATAATCCCCAGAGAGAGAATGACTGACGGTGCCAGCTCCAGCGCAAAGAGAAAGCCATCTTTAGCCCCCGCACCACCCGCGCCGCGAAATGAGGTGGTGGCTCCGTTCGCACCAGGCAGTTGCCCAAACGATCCGTTCAGAACGGAAAAATCAAAAACGCGCCACCAGCTGTCTGTTCCGGAAAAAACACCGGAAAAAAAGATTATGGTGAGAAAAAAAGCCAGATACCCTTTAATGCCCACTTTTTCTGTCGCCAGCTCCCCGGCTACAGCATCCCCTTGTTGTGTCATAACAATCCCCATTGTTTTTTTGTGTTTGTGTGTTGCTTGAGCCAGGAAAATTCCTGGAACTGAAAAACCTTATCAGCCATGTGGGTATGGGGAAAATGCAAGTATGTTTCTGGCTATGCGTTTTTTGCATAGGGGAAACATTACGCTGTGTGGAAAAGGTTCTGCGCAGGATTGAGTTGCAGAAAATTCATAAACCCAGTGACAATGACATTGGTAAATAAAAACAGAAAATCCAGGGACGAAAACGAGATGGCAAAGCACAACGAAAAAGAGCTGGCGGATACGAGCAAGTTTTTAAGTTTTGTCCTCCGACACAAACCGGAGGCGATTGGTATCGTACTGGACCGTGAAGGATGGGCGGATATCGATAAGCTCATACTTTGTGCCCAAAAAGCGGGCAAGCGATTAACCCGTGCATTGCTGGATACCGTGGTCGCAACCAGCGATAAAAAGCGTTTTAGTTATTCCAGTGATGGTAGGTGCATCCGCGCGGTTCAGGGGCATTCGACTTCGCAGGTCGCTATTTCCTTTGCCGAAAAAACACCGCCACAGTTTCTCTACCACGGTACGGCAAGCCGTTTCCTTGACGAGATAAAAAAACAGGGGCTGATTGCAGGGGATCGTCATTACGTGCATCTCTCTGCTGATGAAGCAACGGCACGCAAAGTGGGAGCAAGACACGGATCGCCGGTTGTCTTAACCGTCAAAGCACAGGAAATGGCGAAACGAGGCATTCCTTTCTGGCAAGCGGAAAACGGAGTCTGGCTGACATCAACGGTTGCGGTCGAATTTCTTGAGTGGTAAGGGAAACACTCCTCATGAAGTGACCACTTGCAGCTTAAATAATTGTACTGTGCTGATAAGCGCAGCAATAAACAACGCCGCCGCGCCGCAGAGAGTGGCGCCGGCAAGCGCCGATGTTCCATTGCCGAGCATACTGGTCAGCGCCGGGCCGAGGATTTGTCCAATGCCGTAAATGAGCGTCACAAAGCCTAAAAGATTGAGATTTCCCGGAACGCTCAGTTGGCGGGCGATAGTCATCACCAGAGATGTCGTGCCCATAAAGGTACCGCCAAAACCGATACTACTAATGATAAGCAAGAGAGGAGAGTCGCTGGCGAGAGTAAGCAGCACACTGATAGCCTGCACCAGCAAATTCGCCGTCAGGCAAGGCAAAGCCCCCCAACGTTTTGCTGCCCATAGCCAGCCAAAGCAGCCTGGCACAATTGATAAGCCGACTAACGTCCAGAGATGGGCGGTTAACAATGGTGAGCCTGCATCTTTCGCCATGAGCGGCAGGTAAGTCGCGACGATGATATAACCAAATCCCGCAAGGCCGTACAGAATAGCCAGTAACCACCAGCTCATTATCTGTTGCTCCGTTTTTGCCAATGGCATTGGTGCGATGGCGTGTTTTTTCGAGGGCATTAAAAGCGTAAGTGCAATCAGCATCATGCCAGAAAGCGCCCCGGCGCCTTGCCATAACGTTTGCGAGGAGAAGGCAAAATGCAGGCCTGCCAGAACATATTCGTTGCCCAGTGCAATGCCAATGCCAACGCCAGAAAACAAAGCTGCCAGCACAAAAGGATGGCGCGTGTGCTGCATAATCAGCGTCGAACCAAAAATCAGCATACCGGCGCTGGCGACACCCGCCAGGAAGCGAATCAATAACACCAGAATAAATGGCGGCAACCATGCCATTGCGAGGATCAACAACCCGCTCGCCAGGGCAGAAACCAACAGAAATGGGCGTAGGCGCGACGGCTGGTGAAATGCGCCAAACGAAAATAGCAGACTGCCAGCCAGATACCCCGCATAGTTGCCGCTGGCAATCCACGAGAGCTGGCTAAATGAAAACGCCCCTTCCGCCATAATGACGGGCAACATAGGCGTATAAAGGAAGCGACCTAATCCCATACCTAGGGTCAGAACCAGCATCCCGAAAAGCGCGGTGCTGAAAGAAAAGCGTTCTACGGGATGCGAGGACGAAGGCATGTTTAACCTTGTATGTCATTTTTGTTGTTAACAAGTTAATAACAAAAAGGTGAAATATGCCAGCCTGTTAATGCGATGATTTAGGGGTAAAGCGATAAAAACGATTTGGTTCGCTAACGATATAAATATTACCAGAGGCATCCATCGCAATCCCTTCGGCCTGTTTGATGTTATGCGACAAACCTCGACTACCTTTGGTTAGTGATATTTCACCGATAACCTCGCCAACCAGGGTTACTTCCTGGAGTGCGCGAGATTCATGAGACAGCACCAGAAGCGTATTTTTTTGCTGGTTAAATTCTGCGCCGGACACATCATCTAAAGTAAATTGCCGTTGTAGTGCCTCGTCTTTGCTGATGTGTAATTCATTGCTACTTAACAGCCCGTTAACTTTGTAGACCTCAATCGGATTTTTCTCTTTAAAAAACCAGAAAGTGTGATCCTGGCGAGAATAAGCCAACCCTTCAAAACCGCAATTGGTTGGGGAGTCTTGCAGCGGGATTTTTATTTTTTTGAGGATTTTTACTTCCGAGTTTGGGGTCAGTGAAATCACATAAATGGCGTAATCGCGCTCATCGCTAATGACAAACTGATTATCGCCAATGTATTCGATCGTCTCGAGATCCTTAACAAAATCCAGAAGAATTGTGCGGATAAAATCACCATTGGTGGTCATTTCAACAATGGCGGCAGGTTTGTTGATAGTGCTAAAAAGAGTATTGCTTTGTGCCGACCAGGTCAGCGAAGAGATATTATTCGTTATGCCTGCAATTTCTTTGCCGTCAATGGTGGCGTGGTAATTCTGAAATGATGCTGCATGATTGCTTTTACGGGCGCAAGATTGCACGAAGAAAGTACACACTGCCACAATGGCAAAAAGAATCACAATAACGGAGATGCGTTTACTTAACGAAATACTTTTTGTCACGGTAATCCCTTTAAGGCAAATCAATAAGATATCGAGAAGTATACGTAGCGACCTTAATGAATCCTTAACGCGGAGAAACCCGGTAATGTGCAATGCAGCGCCAGACACCATCCTGCTGGCAATAAATTGACTCAGTCAGCCCAGGGATCACCCATTGTATTTCCTCGCCGGGGGGACAGGTCAGCCAAATGCATAACCCGCAGCCGCCGCGTAAATCACGGGGAATATCGCTGACGCGAAAAGTCATGCCCGCTGCCTGCAACGCTTTGCGGGTTTGTATGACGCCGACTGTGGAGTGAAATAAAAATAAAAACTCTTTCATCGGCGTGTCCTCACTCGTTGACCAATTACCGCCGCGCCAATTGCGCCAGCAAATTGCGCATCAGGATGGGTATTTACCGGCATTCCCAGGTGAGATTCCAGCATCCGGGCAAACGTCTGGCAATGACTAACGCCACCAGTAAACAGAATCGGCGCTTCACAGGAGAGACGAGCAATGAAATTGGCACTCCTCCGCGCCATCGCGTTAATCACTCCGGCGAGAATCGCTTCTGGCGCGACGCCCGCTGAGCGCAGGCTGATCACTTCTGATTCGGCAAACACTGTGCACATACTCGTGATGGCATGCGGCGTGACATTTTCGGTAATGCTGTCGAGTTGCTCGACGCTGGTGCCAAGCGTGCGCGAGATCACTTCCAGGAAACGCCCGGTGCCCGCCGCGCATTTGTCATTCATCAGGAAATCGCACAGGTTACCGTCATCATCAAGCTGAATCACTTTGCTGTCCTGACCACCGATGTCGATTACCGCGCGCGTTGCTGGCGCAAGAAACCGTGCGCCCAGCCCGTGACAGGAGATTTCCGTCACTTGTTTATCGGCAAAATCCACCAGTTGCCGTCCATAGCCGGTGAGCGTCAGAAACGGCGTTGTCTCTAACCCTTCGCGCAGAGTTTCCCAGGCTTCAGTAATTGCTGTTGCCGGACGAAAGGGTGTTGGAACGAGGAAACGGCGCGTAATCACGCCGTCTGCCAGTAAGATCCCTTTGGTGGCGGTAGAACCAGAATCAATGCCAATCGAATATGTCACTGCCACTCCTTACAGCATCTCAATAAAGGCCGCGACACGGGTACTGAGCTGCCCGACATCTGAGGTGGAGTAGTCTGTTTCAATAGCGATATAAGGAATGTTGTGCTGCTGACGCACATGACGTTTAATCGCCAGCGATTCCACCGCGTAGGTATGGCACGCCTGCAAAATCACATCAACTACGCCATCGACCTGATATTCTTCCACCATCTGGCTGAGCATTTGCAGGCGCTGATCGTTCGGCGAAACACAGGAGCAGCCAATCGCCAGATATTTATCCGCCAGCGCGTCGTAGACATCGCCCGTTTCCGCCACGCATTAGCTCGGTCGCTTTCGCCCCAGTGCAGTTTTCATAACCGACAACCCAGCCGCCATTCTCTTCAATCGCCCGCACCACTTTTTTTTGCTGCGCCGCCAATCGGCAGCCGGTGATTAAAATGCGTGGACGCGGGTCCAGTCGCTGGCCTTCTTCCCACTGCTGACGAACGCGGGCGGTCATTGCATCCAGTTCATTGATCAACGCCTCTTTATCGAACCGGAAGGTTGCGCCGTAGACCACTTTCAGAATGTCGCTGCCGCTAAGCGCCGGAGGATTTAACTGCCCAAGATGATAAAAATTGGCCAGTGCGCGACGTTCGCGGTTTTTCAGCGCAATGGCATCGCGCAGAGCATCTTCGCTAATCTCGTGCCCAAAACGTTCTTCTACCGTTTTTTGCAAGCGCAGCATCTCGGCTTTCCATAACGCACGCGAGGTATCGTCCTTAACGCTGTTCGGCAACTGCATCACATGAACGGGCTTAAACTCCGCCATGTATTCATACATTTTCTTTTTGCCGTCGCAGGTGGTTTCACCGACCACCAGATCCGAAAAGTAGAAGTAGGGGCATTTATCGGTTTTGCCGAAGCCGTAGCTGCTTTTAATCAGCGGGCAGAGGTTGCGCGGCAGATCTTTCTCCGCTTCTTCAATGGTTTCATCAGAGGTAGAACAGAGCGAAACCACAACCGCACCGGCTGCCATCGGGATCTCTTGCGGCATAAAGGTGCAGTAAGTGCCAACCAGCGGAATGCCGCGCTCCTTGAGATCCATGACGGTGAGAAAGCCTTTCTGGCGAGCTTCAGAGAACTGATCGAAAATGGCGGGTAGATCGGTGATAAGTGACATGATTTTCCTTCCCCGTACCACGGGAGATAATGAAAAGAGGCCACATTATTACCATTCTTTTAGTGTGGTTTATTTGATCTCTCTCGCGGTTAGCCACTTAGTTTTTCATGGATTTCTAAAAATTGCTGAGGGGGAACAAGGCCGGGAGCTGCGACAACAAATATAAAATTAGCCCAATACAACCGCCAACCAGCGTACCGTTGACACGGATAAACTGCAGATCTTTGCCGATATTTAACTCGATTTGCCGCGACATATCCCGAGCATCCCAGCTTTTTACTGTATCGCTGATGTGGCGCGTCAGGAATGCGGAAAACTCAGGCGCGACGCGGTGCGCGGCTTGTTCCAGGTGACCATTTAACGATGCCCGCAAGGCATCATCGGCAATTAACGTTTCGCCAAACCATTGACCCGCCCGCGCGATACGTTCTTTCACACGAGAATCTTCACTGTTGATATCCGCTTTCAGCCATTCCCGTAAATCCCCCCACAATTCACTGAGATAGCGGTTAAAAGCTTCATCTTCTTTCAGATAACTTTTTACGGCATCGGCTCGCGCTGCCATTTCCGGATCGTTTTTCAGCTTGTCGATCAGGGCAAAAGTGGCGCGATCAAACGCATGACGGATCTGATGCGCACGATCGCGGCTGATATCATCAAGCAAAGAATTCACCGCGTCAGAAACCAACTCCGCGCTATGTTCGCCCAGCCATTCAGTAGGCAAAATTTTGGCTTTCAGCGGATGCTCGCTCTCCAGCCAGCGAACAATTTGCTGGGCAATAAACTTGCGCGATTTATCGCGCTGGAGAAGGGCGATCAACTGTGCGATCAGCGTATCGAGCAGCACCTGATGACGATCGTTTTTGGTCATACTCTCCAGCATCAACGCACTGGTTCCGGAAAGATCGACCTTATCAATCGCCCGATGGACCGCGCGCTTAAGCAGGCGCTGAATACGCGCATCATCGGTCAGTTCAAGAAAACCGCTCATGATCTGCAACAGATGCTGACCAACGCGGCGGGCGTTCTCCGGCTGACTAAACCAGTTGCCAATCAACAACGCCGGTTCGTGACGTCGAATCAATGCCACCAGCGACTGGGTATCGAGAAATTTTTCCTACACGAACTGACCGAGATTTTCGCCAATCCGGTCTTTATTACGCGGGATAATCGCCGTATGACGAGAAATGATCGGAATCGGCACGCGGCGAAACAGCGCCACCACCGCAAACCAGTCCGCCAGCGCGCCGACCATCGCCGCTTCAGCAATCGCCTTCACGCCGCTCACCCAAAAATTGGGCGGCAAAAACAGCGTAACGACAAAGGTAGCAGCGGCGATAAGCAGTAAAGAGAGCGCCAACATTTTGGCGCGTCTGAGTTCAATGAGTTTATTCATAACGTTAAGAATAGAGCCTGACGGCAGGATCGCGCAAAAATCACCGCTCCTCCGCCAGCTCGGCAGCCTGATGTTGGCGCACGCGATTAAGCAATCCTGCCAGGGTGAAAACGACGATAACGCCCGCCACGACGGCTAACAGATGAAACGGCAAGCGACCGCCGTTAAACCACAGCCAGCGGCCGATTTCGACCGAGACAGACATCACCATCAGGATCACCATATTCAGCGATGCGGAGACGGTCCCTTTCGGTAAGTTATTGGAAAAAAGCGTAAAGCGGAATAAGGTCGGGAAGATCAAACCAATCCCGAAAGCATACAAACTGGTGCCCAGCACCGACCACAGCCAGACGTGCGGTGACAGCAGATTGCCGATAATCAACAGCGCGAGGCCGACCAGTTGAATGGGTACAGCACGCCAGATAAAGCGCGGTTCGGTCGGATCTTTAACGAAACGCGCCACGATGGCATTCGCGACAATCACCGCGCCGAACACCGGAACCTGTGTCCAGGCGAACTGCGAAGTTGTTAAGCTGCCCGCGTCGATCAGGATCACCGGCGAGACAGCCACCCAACTCATCATTGGGATATAGCTTAAAGAGATGGTTGCTGCGCCAAAGAGGAACAGCCGATTGCAAAAGACATTACGAAAATCGCGAAAGACGCTTTTGGCGCTAAATGGAACCGCGCCGCGCTTCACCGTCTCTGGCATCGCCAGCAGTAAGCCAACAAATGAGATAAAACCCATAACTGCAATGATGGCAAAAAGGACTTTCCAGTGCACAAAGTGCATCAGAGCTGCGCCGGAAAGCGGGCCAATAATCGGCGCAATCAGTACGATGGAGGTGATAATCGCCATCAACTTGATCCCTTTTGTCTGGCCGAACGCCTCCTGCACCGTGACATAACCAACGGTGGCAATAAAACAGATACTGGTGCCCTGAATTGCACGCGCGATAAGAAACTGTGTCATAGACGTTGTGAACATTGTCGCAGCGCAGGCAAGGGTAAATATTAGCGCCCCGGTAATCAGCACCGGCCTGCGGCCAATCCTGTCGGAAAGCGGCCCCAGCAGCCACTGTAACGCCATACCGCCCGCGAGATAGAGACTGACGGCTGCCGGGGCCAGACTGACATCGGCATTAAAATCACGGACCACATTAATGATCCCCGGCTGGATCAGATCCGTCGACAGGTACGCGGCAAAGTCATACAAAATCAACGCCATCGGGAAAAACAGCGTGGCGGCATGGCGGGCAAAAAAACGTGGCATAACAAACAACTCCTTGTTCGGAGAACCCCAACGGGGAAAACGAAATTCAATACCGTCGGTAATGACGAAAGGCAGGCGAGAAGGGCAACGAGACTGCAAATGTACTGAATTTCATGTAATCAACCACACTGCCTGTGAACACACAGACAGAGAAATACCTTCTGACTCCAGGTCAGAATGTATAACGATTACAAATAGTCATCAGCACATTACACCTCTTTAATTGATGGGTTGCATAGAAAATATACACCTTAAGTGTAATTAAAATTTGCGGTTAATCAAAAGAGCGCGGTGGAAAGGGGAATATCTGCCGGGTACAGGAAATGTAAAACGCGAGCCTGTTTCCGGAAAAATGTATCGTTTGCAGACGCCTGGAAAGCACCTCGGGGAACGAGAAATTGCCGGGTGAGAATGGTTTTGTTAGTCGCTAAAGTCGGGCCATCTTATCTACAGGTGACGGATCGCCATGACAAACTTCACGACCAGCACGCCACATGACGCATTATTTAAATCCTTTCTCACTCACCCTGACACGCGCGGGATTTTATGGAGATCCACATACCCAAAGATTTACGTGAACTGTGCGATCTCGACAGCTTAAAACTGGAATCCGCCAGCTTTGTCGATGAAAAATTGCGGGTGCTACACTCCGATATTCTGTGGTCGGTAAAGACCCGTGAAGGTGATGGTTATATTTACGTAGTGATTGAACATCAGAGCCGCGAGGATATTCATATGGCATTTCGCCTGATGCGATATTCCATGGCGGTGATGCAGCGCCATATCGAGCATGATAAACGCCGGCCGCTACCGCTGGTTATCCCGATGCTGTTTTATCACGGTAGCCGTAGTCCTTACCCCTGGTCCCTGTGCTGGCTGGACGAATTTGCCGCCCCGACTACCGCACGGAAACTTTATAGCGCAGCGTTCCCGCTGGTGGATGTCACTGTCGTGCCAGACGACGAGATTGTGCAGCATCGCAGAGTCGCCCTGTTGGAGTTGATCCAAAAGCATATTCGCCAGCGCGATTTGATGGGGCTTATTGACCAACTGGTAGTATTACTGGTTACAGAGTGTGCTAATGACAGCCAGATAACTGCGCTGTTAAATTACATTTTACTGACTGGCGATGAAGCGCGTTTTAAGGCGTTTATCAGCGAACTTACCAGGCGAATGCCACACCACAGGGAGCGAATAATGACAATTGCAGAGCGAATTCATAATGATGGATGGCTGTTGGGAAGGGAGAGGGGGAGGAAAGAAGGGAAAGTAGAAGGGGAACGGAGCCTCCTCCGATTGTTGTTGCAGAATGGGGCCGATCCTGAATGGATACAACGATATACCGGACTTTCGGCAGAGCAAATGCAGGCATTAGATCTGAAGTGGCACACTGAATTTGGCCACCTGAACAGAGGTGATATGCTCACCTCAGAACAACACAGGTGCTCCAATGAAAAAAAGAAATTTTAGCGCAGAGTTTAAACGCGAATCCGCTCAACTGGTTGTTGACCAGAAATACACGGTGGCAGATGCCGCCAAAGCTATGGATGTTGGCCTTTCCACAATGACAAGA
>NZ_MDGW01000017.1:0-13571 GCF_001712525.1 Shigella sp. FC1661 | reverse complement strand
CAGGTGCAGGTGCAGGTGCAGGTGCAGGTGGCAGGTGGCAGGCGCAGGTGCAGGTGCAGGCGCAGGTGCAGGTTTAGCTTCCGTTGTCCCTGCTGCCGGTTGTGCCAGCAGGTTACGCACGCGAGTCTGCATCAGTTTTTCCAGCATCGCCTGGCTTTGCAGGGTTTCCGGAAGATCCATCGAGATATTTTGCTGGCTTAACTGGTCCACCTCGTCGAGGAACGCTTTGGTGGTGGCATCATCAGTATCGTAGTAAGCACGTACCCAGGTGGAGACGTTCTCCAGCGCCTGGCGATAAGTCTCTTCCTGGTGACGCGGTACAGCTTGTGCTGCGACCAGCAGGCGAGAGCGAATATTTTCGCGCAGATAGATATCCTGATTTGGCGCTAACAGCGGTACGGCGGTGTCATCACGACGGCGAATCGTAATGAAGTTGTCCATAAAGTTCTGCCAGCTTTTTTGCAGATTGATACGCCATTCGCTGATGGAACTGGAAAGCTCTTCACCGTCGGAATCCATCGGCGAACCATCGCTGTCATTATCGGCCAGACGCAGGTTATCTACCTGATTTGAAAGCTGATTAAGCTTAAGGATGATGCCGTCATAATCCACCTGCGAAACTGCAGAAAGGCTGGCGATATCATCGGTAATTGCCCGACGAACGGTAATCAGACTCGGGTCATTCATATCCGCCAGGCTGGCATCTGCACTTTTCAGCAACGCTGCAGCGGTCGTGACGTCCTGATCGCTCCACAGCTTCCGTCCGGCGAGTTTCACCAGAAAATCGGCCTGAGCCAGCAGCCAGGTTTTAGCATCGCTGCCGGAAATGGTGGCGACCTTTTGTTGGACTTCATCCAACTGTTTTGCCAGCGTTTCTTGCTGACGATTCGCCTGCTTAAGCTGTGCAGCTTGTTGCTTAATAATGCCTTCCAGCTCGGCTTTTTGGCTCTCCTGGGCTTTTTGCAATGCCGTCAGTTGGTTAGCCAGGGCATCGCTGGTGGCGGTCTGATTGACGGCCTGTTGTTTACCCCAGCCATACAAACCGACGCCCGCCGCCAGAGCAATAGCGATAGCCACCGCGCTGAGAATCAATGCGGTATTGTTCTTACTCTTTTTTTCTGTTGCGACAGGTTGTGACGTGGTGTCCACGGCCTCCCTGGTCTCTTCAACCACGGCGGAGGTTTTTTCTTGTTCCGTCATTATGGCTTCCTGTTATGAGAGTTATTGTAATGCCCGTAAAAGCGCATCGTTGTCAGCGTTATCGGCGACCTTAATGTCTTGCCAGCCCAGTTCCCGGGCGAGTTTCGCCAAACGCTCACTGACGACCAATAGTCGACAGCGTAGTAACCAGTGCTCACGATACCATTGTGGGATCAGCGACCAGAGTTGCTGCAACATTTCACCGCTGGTAACAACGACCATCGTCACCTCGCGGGATTGCCAGCGCATCGCTTCTTCTGCACCATCGTAATGGATTGCGCATCGTTGATAACATTTACAAAAAGTGACCTCAGCACCGCGCGCTGTCAGGGTATCCCCAATTAGCTCACGACCGCCATTGCCACGTAATATCAGCGCACGTTTGCCCGCAATATTTTGTAATTCAGGTAATTGTAGCAAGACTTCGCTGATTTCCCGATCCTGCGGGTAGAGAATCTTCTGTCCGCTTACGGTATGTAGCGCCAGTGCGGTGGTGCGTCCAATGGCGAAATAATCAGGTAGTCGGGGCCATTTACGATCTTGCTGATGCAGCTGTGATTGGGCAAAAGCAACCGCGTGTTGCGAGAGGGCAAACAACAGATCGCTCTCCCCCAGCGCCGCCAGTTGATCAGCAAGTTGTGGTAATTGTCGACCCGGAGAAAACTCAATCAGCGGAAAATGCCAGGCCACCTGCCCCAGTGTGCGCAGACGGCTCACTAACTCTTCTCCAGCGGGAGACGGGCGGGTGACCAGGATACTCATGCCGGGGCGTCTCCGTTATAGACTTCAGCGAGGATCTCGCGCGCGCCGTTATTCAGTAGCTCTTCTGCCAGCGAAATCCCCATTTGTTCGGCATCTTGCGGCGCACCGCGGCGTTCACCGCGAATAATCTGCGAACCGTCCGGCGCGCGACCAGCGCACGCAGCCAGATTTCACCATCAATAAGCTCGGCGTAGCTACCAATTGGCACCTGACATCCGCCTTCGAGACGGGTATTCATGGCGCGTTCTGCGGTAACGCGCAGTGCAGTTTCGTGGTGATTCAGCGCGGCAAGCAGCTCGCGAGTGCGTGCATCATCAAGGCGGCATTCAATACCGACCGCACCTTGTCCTACCGCTGGAAGAGAAATCTCGGGTGGTAACGCGGCGCGAATGCGGGACTCCAGACCTAAACGTTTTAGTCCGGCTACAGCAAGAATGATGGCATCGTATTCGCCGTTATCTAGTTTGCTCAGGCGAGTGCCGACGTTGCCGCGCAGGGAGCGGATAATCAGATCCGGGCGGCGTTCAGCCAGTTGGCACTGGCGACGTAAACTGGACGTCCCGACGATACTGCCTGCTGGTAACGCATCCAGACTGTCATAGTTATTGGACACAAAGGCATCGCGAGGATCTTCACGCTCACAAATAGTGACCAGTCCCAGACCTTGCGGGAATTCAACCGGCACATCTTTCATTGAATGTACGGCGATATCGGCGCGATTTTCGAGGAGCGCGACTTCCAGCTCTTTTACAAATAAGCCTTTTCCGCCTACTTTCGCCAGCGGCGTATCAAGAATCACATCGCCGCGCGTCACCATCGGTACCAGTTCAACGACCAGGCCCGGATGGCTCGTCATCAACTTGTCTTTGACATAGTGTGCCTGCCAGAGTGCAAGTGGGCTTTGGCGTGTGGCAATTCTTAAAACATTGTCTAACATGCTTGTTACCGTCATTATCATCCGTGGTCCATCCTAACATCCTTGCCAGAGTGATGTCAGTGTTGTGGTGAAACGTAGACGCCTGCGCAAACCGTAAAATGAGGTCTGGCAGTGGATCCTGACAGGCGTTTCACGCCGTCGTAATAAGGAATTTACAGAGAATAAACGGTGCTACACTTGTATGTAGCGCATCTTTCTTTACGGTCAATTAGCAAGGTGTTAAATTGATCACGTTTTAGACCATTTTTTCGTCGTGAAACTAAAAAAACCAGGCGCGAAAAGTGGTAACGGTTACCTTTGACATACGAAATATCCCGAATGCCGCGTGTTACCGTTGATGTTGGCGGAATCACAGTCATGACGGGTAGCAAATCAGGCGATACGTCTTGTACCTCTATATTGAGACTCTGAAACAGAGACTGGATGCCATAAATCAATTGCGTGTGGATCGCGCGCTTGCTGCTATGGGGCCTGCATTCCAACAGGTCTACAGTCTACTGCCGACATTGTTGCACTATCACCATCCGCTAATGCCGGGTTACCTTGATGGTAACGTTCCCAAAGGCATTTGCCTTTACACGCCTGATGAAACTCAACGCCACTACCTGAACGAGCTTGAACTGTATCGTGGAATGTCAGTACAGGATCCACCGAAAGGTGAGCTTCCAATTACTGGTGTATACACCATGGGCAGCACCTCGTCCGTAGGGCAAAGTTGTTCCTCTGACTTGGATATCTGGGTCTGTCATCAATCCTGGCTCGATAGCGAAGAGCGCCAGTTACTACAACGTAAATGTAGTCTGCTGGAAAGCTGGGCCGCCTCGCTGGGTGTGGAAGTCAGCTTCTTCCTGATTGATGAAAACCGCTTCCGTCATAATGAAAGCGGCAGCCTGGGGGGCGAAGATTGTGGCTCCACCCAGCATATACTGCTGCTTGACGAATTTTATCGTACCGCCGTGCGTCTCGCCGGTAAGCGTATTCTGTGGAATATGGTGCCGTGCGACGAAGAAGAGCATTACGACGACTATGTGATGACGCTTTACGCGCAGGGCGTGCTGACGCCAAATGAATGGCTGGATCTCGGTGGCTTAAGCTCGCTTTCTGCTGAAGAGTACTTTGGTGCCAGCCTTTGGCAGCTCTACAAGAGTATCGATTCCCCATACAAAGCGGTACTGAAAACACTGCTGCTGGAAGCCTATTCCTGGGAATACCCGAACCCACGTCTGCTGGCGAAAGATATCAAACAGCGTTTGCACGACGGTGAGATTGTATCGTTTGGTCTCGATCCATACTGCATGATGCTGGAGCGTGTTACTGAATACCTGACGGCGATTGAAGATTTTACCCGTCTGGATTTAGTACGTCGCTGCTTCTATTTAAAAGTGTGCGAAAAGCTCAGCCGTGAACGCGCCTGCGTAGGCTGGCGTCGCGCAGTGTTGAGCCAGTTAGTGAGCGAGTGGGGTTGGGACGAAGCTCGTCTGGCAATGCTCGATAACCGCGCTAACTGGAAGATTGATCAGGTGCGTGAGGCGCACAACGAGTTGCTCGACGCGATGATGCAGAGCTACCGTAATCTGATCCGCTTTGCGCGTCGCAATAACCTTAGCGTCTCCGCCAGTCCGCAGGATATCGGCGTGCTGACGCGTAAGCTGTATGCCGCGTTTGAAGCATTACCAGGTAAAGTGACGCTGGTAAACCCGCAGATTTCACCCGATCTCTCGGAACCGAATCTGACCTTTATTTATGTGCCGCCGGGCCGTGCTAACCGTTCAGGTTGGTATCTGTATAACCGCGCGCCAAATATTGAGTCGATCATCAGCCATCAGCCGCTGGAATATAACCGTTACCTGAACAAACTGGTGGCGTGGGCATGGTTTAACGGCCTGCTGACCTCGCGCACCCGTTTGTATATTAAAGGTAACGGCATTGTCGATTTGCCTAAGTTGCAGGAGATGGTCGCCGACGTGTCGCACCATTTCCCGCTGCGCTTACCTGCACCGACACCGAAGGCGCTCTACAGCCCGTGTGAGATCCGCCATCTGGCGATTATCGTTAACCTGGAATATGACCCGACAGCGGCGTTCCGCAATCAGGTGGTGCATTTTGATTTCCGTAAGCTGGATGTCTTCAGCTTTGGCGAGAATCAAAATTGCCTGGTAGGTAGCGTTGACCTGCTGTACCGCAACTCGTGGAACGAAGTGCGTACGCTGCACTTCAACGGCGAGCAATCGATGATCGAAGCCCTGAAAACTATTCTCGGCAAAATGCATCAGGACGCCGCACCGCCAGATAGCGTGGAAGTCTTCTGTTATAGCCAGCATCTGCGCGGGTTAATCCGTACTCGCGTGCAGCAACTGGTTTCTGAGTGTATTGAACTGCGCCTTTCCAGCACCCGCCAGGAAACCGGGCGTTTCAAGGCGCTGCGCGTTTCTGGTCAAACCTGGGGCTTGTTCTTCGAACGCCTGAATGTATCGGTACAGAAGCTGGAGAACGCCATCGAGTTTTATGGCGCTATTTCGCATAACAAACTGCACGGCCTGTCAGTGCAGGTTGAAACCAATCACGTCAAATTACCGGCGGTGGTGGACGGCTTTGCTAGTGAAGGGATCATCCAGTTCTTCTTCGAAGAAACGCAAGACGAGAATGGCTTTAATATCTACATTCTTGACGAAAGCAACCGGGTTGAGGTGTATCACCACTGCGAAGGCAGCAAAGAGGAACTGGTGCGTGACGTCAGTCGCTTCTACTCGTCATCGCACGACCGCTTCACCTACGGCTCAAGCTTCATCAACTTCAACCTGCCGCAGTTCTATCAGATTGTGAAGGTTGATGGTCGTGAACAGGTGATTCCGTTCCGCACAAAATCTATCGGTAACATGCCGCCTGCCAATCAGGATCACGATACGCCGCTATTACAGCAATATTTTTCGTGATGAACGTGCCGGAAAGCGAGGCTTATCCGGCATGCAATCTTAGCGGAAACTGACTGTTTCACCCGCCTGCTGCGTCGCCGCCTGTTCCAGCAAATCCCAGAAGGTTTCGCCGCTGCGATCGCAAATCCACTCATCGCCTTTCAGATCAAAATGGTAGCCGCCTTGTTTGGTTGCCAGCCATACCTGGTGCAGCGGTTCCTGGCGGTTGATAATGATTTTGCTGCCGTTTTCAAAGGTAATGGTCAGCACGCCGCCGTTGATTTCGCAGTCGATATCGCTGTCGCCATCCCAGTCGTCCAGATGCTCTTCAATGGTCAGCCACAGTTGATCAGCCAGGCGATGAAATTCACTGTCGTTCATTGTTGTATCCTGTTTTTAAGTGATGGCGGCAGTATAGCGGCATGGGGTCAGGGCTTCAAAGTTTGCACCTCTGCTGCTGCGTTCCGGCATGATTCATCCGTCACCGGAATAATGATGTCTCTGTGTGGCGAAAGATTTGTCTCTTCATTAGGGCGCAGTTACACCACGCCTTTCCCTGTTTCTGGTAAACATTATGATCAGGTTTACCGAGCGAGCATCCTCACGCTGACGGAACTAAAAAAGCCAACAAACAAACCACATTGCGATAGTGCATAAAGCCATCCTGGCGCGAGGTGCCGATCACGAAACTGCCAGCAGAACATAAATCCTCACGAGTAAGCGTTATACTCGCAGCATTTCCTCACTTTTCAGACTTCATAAAGAGTCGCTAAACGCTTGCTTTTACGCCTTCTCCTGCGATGATAGAAAGCAGAAAGCGATGAACTTTACAGGCAATCCATAATGAAAAACGTGTTTAAGGTACTCACTGTATTACTTACTCTCTTCAGCCTGACGGGCTGCGGTCTGAAAGGTCCGCTCTATTTCCCGCCTGCAGATAAAAATGCACCGCCGCCGACCAAACCGGTAGAGACGCAAACGCAATCCACGGTGCCGGATAAAAACGATCGCGCCACTGGCGATGGTCCATCCCAGGTGAATTACTAAAAGTCAGTTTCTGTACCCGCGTGATTGGAGTAAATGATGCAGTTCTCGAAAATGCATGGCCTTGGCAACGATTTTATGGTCGTCGACGCGGTAACGCAGAATGTCTTTTTTTCACCGGAGCTGATTCGTCGGCTGGCGGATCGGCACCTGGGGGTAGGGTTTGACCAGCTGCTGGTGATTGAGCCGCCGTATGATCCTGAACTGGATTTTCACTATCGCATTTTCAATGCTGATGGCAGTGAAGTGGCGCAGTGCGGCAACGGTGCGCGCTGCTTTGCCCGTTTTGTGCGCCTGAAAGGGCTGACCAATAAGCGCGATATCCGCGTCAGCACCGCCAACGGGCGGATGGTTCTGACCGTCACCGATGATGATCTGGTCCGCGTAAATATGGGCGAACCCAACTTCGAACCTTCCGCTGTGCCGTTTCGCGCTAACAAAGCGGAAAAGACCTATATTATGCGCGCCGCCGAGCAGACAATCTTATGCGGCGTGGTGTCGATGGGAAATCCGCATTGCGTGATTCAGGTCGATGATGTCGATACCGCGGCGGTAGAAACGCTTGGTCCTGTTCTGGAAAGCCACGAGCGTTTTCCGGAGCGCGCCAATATCGGTTTTATGCAAGTGGTTAAGCGCGAGCATATTCGTTTACGCGTTTATGAGCGTGGGGCAGGAGAAACCCAGGCCTGCGGCAGCGGCGCGTGTGCGGCGGTTGCAGTAGGGATTCAGCAAGGTTTGCTGGCCGAAGAAGTACGCGTGGAACTCCCCGGCGGTCGTCTTGATATCGCCTGGAAAGGTCCGGGTCACCCGTTATATATGACTGGCCCGGCGGTACATGTCTATGACGGATTTATTCATCTATGAAGCAACCAGGGGAAGAACTGCAGGAAACACTCACGGAGCTTGATGACCGGGCGGTTGTCGATTATCTGATTAAAAATCCTGAGTTTTTTATCCGTAATGCGCGCGCAGTAGAAGCGATACGTGTGCCGCATCCGGTACGCGGCACCGTTTCGTTGGTCGAGTGGCACATGGCCCGCGCACGTAATCATATTCATGTTCTGGAAGAGAACATGGCGCTGTTGATGGAACAGGCTATCGCCAACGAAGGCCTGTTTTATCGCCTACTCTACCTGCAGCGCAGTCTCACCGCCGCCAGCAGTCTCGACGATATGCTGATGCGCTTTCACCGCTGGGCGCGCGATCTCGGCCTGGCAGGTGCGAGTCTGCGCCTGTTTCCGGATCGCTGGCGCTTAGGTGCGCCGTCGAACCACACTCATCTGGCATTAAGCCGTCAGTCTTTCGAACCGCTGCGTATTCAGCGTTTGGGGCAGGAACAGCACTATCTTGGGCCGCTTAACGGACCAGAGCTGCTGGTGGTGCTACCGGAAGCGAAAGCGGTGGGATCGGTGGCGATGTCGATGCTGGGAAGCGATGCTGATTTGGGTGTCGTGCTGTTTACCAGTCGCGATGCCAGTCACTATCAACAAGGGCAAGGAACGCAGTTACTTCATGAAATTGCGCTGATGTTGCCGGAGCTTCTGGAGCGTTGGATTGAACGCGTATGACCGATTTACACACCGATGTAGAACGCTACCTACGTTATCTGAGCGTGGAGCGCCAGCTTAGCCCGATAACCCTGCTTAACTACCAGCGTCAGCTTGAGGCGATCATCAATTTTGCCAGCGAAAACGGCCTGCAAAGCTGGCAGCAATGTGATGTGACGATGGTGCGCAATTTTGCTGTACGCAGTCGCCGTAAAGGGCTGGGAGCAGCAAGTCTGGCGTTACGGCTTTCTGCGCTACGTAGCTTTTTTGACTGGCTGGTCAGCCAGAACGAACTCAAAGCTAACCCGGCGAAAGGTGTTTCGGCACCGAAAGCGCCGCGTCATCTGCCGAAAAATATCGACGTCGACGATATGAATCGGCTGCTGGATATTGATATCAACGATCCCCTCGCTGTACGCGACCGTGCAATGCTGGAAGTGATGTACGGCGCTGGTCTGCGTCTTTCCGAGCTGGTGGGGCTGGATATCAAACACCTCGACCTGGAGTCTGGTGAAGTGTGGGTAATGGGGAAAGGCAGCAAAGAGCGCCGCCTGCCGATTGGTCGCAACGCTGTGGCGTGGATTGAGCACTGGCTTGATTTGCGCGACCTGTTTGGTAGCGAAGACGACGCGCTTTTTCTGTCGAAACTGGGCAAGCGTATCTCCGCGCGTAATGTGCAGAAACGCTTTGCCGAATGGGGCATAAAACAAGGGCTGAATAATCACGTTCACCCACATAAATTACGTCACTCGTTCGCTACGCATATGCTGGAGTCGAGCGGCGATCTTCGTGGTGTGCAGGAGCTACTGGGTCATGCCAACCTCTCCACCACGCAAATCTATACTCATCTTGATTTTCAACACCTTGCCTCGGTGTACGATGCGGCGCATCCACGCGCCAAACGGGGGAAATAATGCGTTTTTACCGGCCTTTGGGGCGCATCTCGGCGCTCACCTTTGACCTGGATGATACCCTTTACGATAACCGTCCGGTGATTTTGCGCACCGAGCGAGAGGCGCTTACCTTTGTGCAAAATTATCATCCGGCGCTGCGCAGCTTCCAGAATGAAGATCTGCAACGCCTGCGCCAGGCGGTACGGGAAGCGGAACCCGAGATTTATCACGACGTGACGCGCTGGCGTTTTCGTTCGATTGAACAAGCGATGCTCGACGCCGGGCTGAGTGCCGAAGAAGCCAGTGCAGGCGCACACGCAGCAATGATCAACTTTGCCAAATGGCGCAGCCGAATCGACGTCCCGCAGCAAACTCACGACACCTTAAAACAGCTGGCGAAGAAATGGCCGCTGGTGGCGATCACCAACGGTAACGCCCAGCCGGAACTGTTTGGTTTGGGGGATTATTTTGAGTTTGTGCTGCGCGCTGGCCCGCACGGGCGCTCAAAACCGTTCAGCGATATGTACTTTCTGGCTGCGGAAAAACTCAACGTGCCGATCGGCGAGATCTTACATGTTGGGGACGATCTCACCACTGACGTGGGTGGGGCAATTCGCAGCGGAATGCAGGCCTGTTGGATCAGACCGGAAAATGGCGATCTGATGCAAACCTGGGACAGCCGTTTACTGCCGCATCTGGAAATTTCCCGGTTGGCATCTCTGACCTCGCTGATATAATCAGCAAATCTGTATATATACCCAGCTTTTTGGCGGAGGGCGTTGCGCTTCTCCGCCCAACCTATTTTTACGCGGCGGTGCCAATGGACGTTTCTTACCTGCTCGACAGCCTTAATGACAAACAGCGCGAAGCGGTGGCCGCGCCACGCAGCAACCTTCTGGTGCTGGCGGGCGCGGGCAGTGGTAAGACGCGCGTACTGGTGCATCGTATCGCCTGGCTGATGAGCGTGGAAAACTGCTCGCCATACTCGATTATGGCGGTGACGTTTACCAACAAAGCGGCGGCGGAGATGCGTCATCGTATCGGGCAGCTAATGGGCACCAGCCAGGGCGGCATGTGGGTCGGCACCTTCCACGGGCTGGCGCACCGTCTGCTGCGTGCGCACCATATGGACGCCAATCTGCCGCAGGATTTTCAGATCCTCGACAGCGAGGACCAGCTACGCCTGCTCAAACGCCTAATCAAGGCGATGAACCTCGACGAGAAGCAGTGGCCGCCGCGCCAGGCAATGTGGTACATCAACAGCCAGAAAGATGAAGGCCTGCGTCCACATCATATTCAAAGCTACGGTAATCCGGTGGAGCAGACCTGGCAGAAGGTGTATCAGGCGTATCAGGAAGCGTGTGACCGCGCGGGCCTGGTGGACTTCGCCGAGCTGCTGCTGCGCGCTCACGAGTTGTGGCTTAACAAGCCGCATATCCTGCAACACTACCGCGAACGTTTTACCAATATCCTGGTGGACGAATTCCAGGATACCAACAACATTCAGTACGCGTGGATCCGCCTGCTGGCGGGCGACACCGGCAAAGTGATGATCGTCGGTGATGACGACCAGTCAATCTACGGCTGGCGCGGGGCGCAGGTGGAGAATATTCAGCGTTTCCTTAATGATTTCCCCGGTGCCGAAACTATTCGTCTGGAGCAAAACTACCGCTCTACCAGCAATATTCTGAGCGCCGCTAACGCCCTGATTGAAAACAATAACGGGCGTCTGGGTAAAAAACTGTGGACCGATGGCGCGGACGGTGAGCCTATTTCCCTCTATTGCGCTTTTAACGAACTCGATGAAGCGCGTTTTGTGGTTAACCGCATCAAAACCTGGCAGGACAACGGCGGGGCGCTTGCCGAGTGCGCCATTCTCTACCGCAGTAACGCCCAGTCGCGTGTGCTGGAAGAAGCACTGTTGCAGGCGAGTATGCCGTACCGTATTTACGGCGGGATGCGCTTCTTCGAACGCCAGGAAATCAAAGATGCGCTCTCGTATCTGCGCCTGATTGCCAACCGTAACGACGACGCGGCCTTTGAGCGTGTGGTGAATACGCCAACGCGGGGTATTGGTGACCGGACGCTGGACGTGGTACGTCAGACATCGCGCGATCGCCAGTTAACACTCTGGCAGGCATGTCGTGAACTGTTGCAGGAAAAAGCCCTCGCCGGACGTGCTGCCAGCGCCTTACAGCGGTTTATGGAACTGATCGACGCCTTAGCGCAGGAAACTGCCGATATGCCGCTGCATGTACAGACTGACCGGGTAATTAAAGACTCCGGCCTGCGTACCATGTACGAGCAGGAGAAGGGCGAAAAAGGTCAGACGCGTATCGAAAACTTAGAGGAACTGGTGACGGCAACGCGCCAGTTCAGCTACAACGAAGAAGACGAAGATTTAATGCCGCTGCAGGCGTTCCTATCCCATGCGGCGCTGGAAGCAGGCGAAGGGCAGGCGGATACCTGGCAGGATGCGGTACAACTGATGACCATGCACTCGGCGAAAGGTCTGGAGTTCCCGCAGGTGTTTATCGTCGGTATGGAAGAGGGCATGTTCCCAAGCCAGATGTCGCTGGATGAAGGCGGGCGTCTGGAAGAAGAACGCCGTCTGGCCTACGTTGGCGTAACCCGCGCGATGCAGAAACTGACGCTGACCTACGCGGAAACTCGCCGTCTGTATGGCAAAGAGGTTTACCATCGCCCGTCGCGCTTTATTGGCGAGCTGCCGGAAGAGTGTGTGGAAGAGGTGCGCCTGCGCGCCACGGTAAGCCGCCCGGTCAGCCATCAGCGGATGGGTACGCCGATGGTCGAGAACGACAGCGGCTACAAGCTCGGCCAGCGTGTACGCCACGCTAAGTTTGGTGAAGGCACCATCGTCAATATGGAAGGCAGCGGTGAACATAGCCGTTTGCAGGTGGCATTCCAGGGCCAGGGTATTAAATGGCTGGTGGCGGCTTATGCCCGGTTGGAGACGGTGTGACGTTGCGGGATGCGGTGCGCCACACCGCATTCCGCATCAGCACCTTACTTAGCGCACTTCTTCACATCAATATTCCAGTCAGCACCAGACGCAACCTGATGTTTCTGCGCGAAATTATCCATATTCAGCGCCACGGAAACATTCAATAAGCTGTTCAGATACACCATCGGCTGGCCTTCCGGCACATCGCCGAAGCTTGCGACATACGGCATTTTCCCTGCGTATTTTTGCTGGGAACCTTCGGAAATGGTCACACACAACGTGTCGTTGAGTTTGATTTCTGCCTGATTCAGCAACTCGTCGCTGATATTGCTCCAGACGTTGCCGTACTGAATATCGAGAATCGGGATATTGCCCTTCACTTCACCTTTTGTTGCTTTTGCTTTCTGATAAGAAAGTTCGACAACTTTTGCTGGAAGCTCTGGCCCCACCTGTTCGAACGTAATCGCCCCGGAAGCCAGACGTGCACCGGTGTAGGCATACACGTCACGACCGTGGAAGGTATATGACTTTTCAGAACCTTTCAGGCGGTTAGCTTTTTCGTCGATTTCCCGGACGCTATCAATACCCAGAGTTTGTGCCACCAAAGTGAGCGTACCGTTATCTGGTGAAACGAAGTATTGACCGTTTTTGGTTTTCAGCACTACCGATTTACGGTCAGTGCCTACGCCCGGATCGACCACGCTAACAAACACCGAACCTTGCGGCCAGTAACTGGCAGTCTGATACAGGCGATAAGCGCCTTCCCAGATGTTATACGGTGGAATTTCGTGTGTTAAATCAAAGATTTTAAGATTATGGTCAACGCCGAATGCGACCCCTTTCATCGCCGAGACGGCACCATCTTTCAGGCTAAAATCAGTTTGTAAAATCAAAGCGTTATCCGCATAGGCGGATGATGATCCCAGACACGTTAATAAAAATAACGTTGCGAGCGTTTTTTTCATTTTTGGGTAATGACTCCAACTTATTGATAGTGTTTTATGTTCAGATAATGCCCGATGACTTTGTCATGCAGCTCCACCGATTTTGAGAACGACAGCGACTTCCGTCCCAGCCGTGCCAGGTGCTGCCTCAGATTCAGGTTATGCCGCTCAATTCGCTGCGTATATCGCTTGCTGATTACGTGCAGCTTTCCCTTCAGGCGGGATTCATACAGTGGCCAGCCATCCGTCATCCATATCACCACGTCAAAGGGTGACAGCAAGCTCATAAGACGCCCCAGCGTCGCCATAGTGCGTTCACCGAATACGTGCGCAACAACCGTCTTCCGGAGCCTGTCATACGCGTAAA
>NZ_MDGW01000016.1:0-13590 GCF_001712525.1 Shigella sp. FC1661 | reverse complement strand
TTTACGCGTATGACAGGCTCCGGAAGACGGTTGTTGCGCACGTATTCGGTGAACGCACTATGGCGACGCTGGGGCGTCTTATGAGCTTGCTGTCACCCTTTGACGTGGTGATATGGATGACGGATGGCTGGCCACTGTATGAATCCCGCCTGAAGGGAAAGCTGCACGTAATCAGCAAGCGATATACGCAGCGAATTGAGCGGCATAACCTGAATCTGAGGCAGCACCTGGCACGGCTGGGACGGAAGTCGCTGTCGTTCTCAAAATCGGTGGAGCTGCATGACAAAGTCATCGGGCATTATCTGAACATAAAACACTATCAATAAGTTGGAGTCATTACCGATTTACCTTTCTGTTTTTCAGAAATGGGATAAGCGCTAGTTACATGCAAACGGAGTTTTTTCTTTTCCCTGAAAGCCCTGAACGCAACAAAGTAAAATGCCTTATCTCCTCCGTCTAAGTCCACCTCAATCACGGCATAGCTACCATACCCGGCATGAATAACGTTGCTTTCTGGCAGCGCCAAAATAGTTCTTTTTAAGTGTGTGCGCGCTAAGTTATAACGGTGCTGGCAGAAGGGACGAGATTCTTTAGGCGCGTGGTACATTAACGATTGTTTTTCTTCGTTCGTCTGATGTTCATAATCTTTTGTGAAGCAGTGAAGAGAGTAGGTAACCCAAAAGCGATACTCTAAAGGCTCTTTGCCCTCATGATGCTGAACGTAGACAGCCTGATGAGCATCAAGAAATGATAAATCACGAATATCACCATCCGGATGTCCAAAAGGTCGCCACTTTTCCACTTCCTGTTTCATTCTCGTTCCTTAAGAAAGTTACACAGGAATAGTATCGAATCCTTGCCGAGTTTGACTCAATTAGTTCAGTCAGTTTCAGGATATTAGTCATCTCTACATTGATTATGAGTATTCAGAAATTCCTTAAATATTCTGACAAATGCTCTTTCCCTAAACTCCCCCCATAAAAAAACCCGCCGAAGCGGGGTTTTTACGTTATTTGCGGATTAACGATTACTCGTTATCAGAACCGCCCAGACCTGCGTTCAGCAGTTCTGCCAGGCTGGCAGATGCGTCTTCTGCAGTCACCTGCGGTGCAGCCGGAGCTTCACCCGCAGCACGGCGACGCATACGATCCTGGTGGTACGCGTAACCGGTACCTGCCGGGATCAGACGACCCACGATAACGTTCTCTTTCAGGCCGCGCAGTTCGTCGCGTTTGCCCGCAACGGCTGCTTCGGTCAGCACGCGAGTGGTCTCCTGGAACGATGCCGCGGAGATGAAGGACTCGGTTGCCAGAGACGCTTTGGTGATACCCAGCAGATCGCGGGAGTAAGTTGCACCCACTTTGCCGTTCGCTTCCAGTTCGCGGTTTGCGATCTTGACGCGAGAGTATTCAACCTGTTCGCCTTCCAGGAAGTCGGAGCTGCCCGCGTTAACGATGGTAGCTTTACGCAGCATCTGACGAACGATAACTTCGATGTGTTTATCGTTAATCTTAACGCCCTGCAGACGGTATACGTCCTGTACTTCGTTAACGATGTAACGAGTAACAGCATGAACACCACGCAGACGCAGAATGTCGTGCGGCGCTTCCGGACCGTCGGAAATTACGTCACCACGTTCTACACGTTCACCTTCGAACACGTTGAGCTGACGCCATTTCGGAATCATCTCTTCGTACGGATCGCTACCGTCTACCGGGGTGATAACAAGACGACGTTTACCTTTGGTTTCTTTACCGAAGGAAACGATACCGCTGATTTCAGCCAGGATTGCCGGCTCTTTCGGACGACGTGCTTCGAACAGGTCCGCAACGCGCGGCAGACCACCGGTGATGTCCTTGGTACCGCCGGATTCCTGCGGAATACGCGCCAGGGTGTCACCAGAGCTGATCTGTACGCCATCTTCCAGCTGAACAATCGCTTTACCCGGCAGGAAGTACTGCGCAGGCATATCGGTACCCGGAATCAGAACGTCGTTACCCTGAGCATCAACGATTTTCAGTGCCGGACGCAGATCTTTACCACCTGCGGTACGTTCTGCGGAATCCAGAACCACCAGCGAAGACAGACCGGTCAATTCGTCTGTCTGACGAGTAATGGTCTGACCGTCGATCATGTCAGTAAAGCGTACAAAACCGCTTACTTCGGTGATAACCGGCATGGTGTGCGGGTCCCAGTTTGCAACGGTTTCGCCGCCAGCAACCTGTTCGCCATCGCCTTTCGCCAGTACCGCACCGTAAGGTACTTTGTAGCTTTCTTTGGTACGACCGAATTCGTCGATCAGTTTCAGTTCAGTATTACGGGAAGTGATAACCAGTTTACCGCTGGAGTTCACAACCGACTTCACGTTGCTGAGCTTGATGCTACCTTTGTTTTTCACCTGGATGCTGGATTCAGCAGCCGCACGAGATGCCGCACCACCGATGTGGAACGTACGCATGGTCAGCTGTGTACCCGGTTCACCGATGGACTGTGCCGCGATAACACCGATTGCTTCACCCTTGTTGATGATGTGGCCACGCGCCAGGTCACGACCGTAGCAGTGCGCACATACACCAAAGTCGGTGTCACAAGATACAACAGAACGTACTTTAACCGCGTCGACAGAGTTCTCTTCCAGCAGGTCACACCACTGTTCGTGCAGCAGCGTGTTGCGCGGAACGAGGATATCAGCAGTACCCGGCTTCAGAACGTCTTCAGCAGTTACACGACCCAGTACGCGATCGCGCAGCGGCTCTTTAACATCACCACCTTCGATAACCGGAGTCATCATGATACCTTCATGGGTACCACAATCGTCTTCGGTAACCACCAGGTCCTGCGCCACGTCAACCAGACGACGAGTCAGGTAACCGGAGTTTGCAGTTTTCAGTGCGGTATCCGCCAGACCTTTACGAGCACCGTGGGTGGAGATGAAGTACTGGAGTACGTTCAGACCTTCACGGAAGTTCGCGGTGATTGGCGTTTCGATGATGGAGCCATCCGGCTTCGCCATCAGACCACGCATACCAGCAAGCTGACGAATCTGTGCCGCAGAACCACGCGCACCGGAGTCGGCCATCATGTAGATGCTGTTGAAGGAAACCTGCTTCTCTTCCTGACCGTCACGGTTAATCACGGTTTCAGTTTGCAGGTTATCCATCATCGCTTTGGATACACGATCGTTCGCCGCAGCCCAGATATCGATAACTTTGTTGTAGCGTTCGCCCGCAGTTACCAGACCAGACTGGAACTGCTCCTGAATTTCAGCAACTTCTGCTTCTGCCTCGGAGATGATTTCGTGTTTCTTCTCCGGGATGACCATGTCATCGATGCCAACAGATGCACCAGAACGCGCTGCATAGGCGAAGCCGGTGTACATGATCTGGTCCGCAAAAATAACGGTCGGTTTCAGACCGAGAATGCGGTAGCAGGTGTTCAGCATTTTGGAGATTGCTTTTTTACCCAGCGCCTGGTTGACGATGGAGTAAGGCAGACCTTTCGGTACAATCATCCACAGAATGGCACGGCCAACAGTCGTGTCTTTCAGGCTGGTTTTCGCTACTAATTCACCGTTTGCATCTTTTTCATACTCGGTGATACGCACTTTAACGCGCGCATGCAGAGAAGCCAGACCAGAGCGATACAGACGTTCTGCTTCTTTCGGGCCAGTCAGCACCATGCCTTCGCCTTTGGCGTTAACACAGTCACGGGTCATATAGTACAGACCCAGAACAACGTCCTGAGACGGAACGATGATTGGTTCGCCGTTCGCCGGGGACAGGATGTTGTTGGTAGACATCATCAGCGCACGCGCTTCCAGCTGGGCTTCCAGCGTCAGCGGTACGTGAACAGCCATCTGGTCACCATCGAAGTCGGCGTTATATGCCGCACAAACCAGCGGGTGCAGCTGGATAGCTTTACCTTCGATCAGTACCGGTTCAAATGCCTGGATACCCAGACGGTGCAGAGTCGGTGCACGGTTCAGCAGTACCGGGTGTTCGCGGATAACTTCGTCCAGGATATCCCAAACGACAGCTTCTTCGCGCTCAACCATTTTCTTCGCAGCTTTAATGGTGGTAGCAAGACCACGCAGTTCCAGCTTGCCGTAGATGAACGGTTTGAACAGCTCCAGCGCCATTTTCTTCGGCAGACCGCACTGATGCAGACGCAGGTATGGACCTACGGTGATTACAGAACGACCGGAGTAGTCAACACGCTTACCGAGCAGGTTCTGACGGAAACGACCCTGTTTACCTTTGATCATGTCGGCCAAAGATTTCAGAGGACGCTTGTTAGAACCGGTGATCGCACGACCGCGACGACCGTTATCCAGCAGGGCGTCTACCGCTTCCTGCAGCATACGTTTTTCGTTACGTACGATGATGTCCGGCGCAGCCAGATCCAGCAGACGTTTCAGACGGTTGTTACGGTTAATGACGCGACGATACAGATCGTTCAGGTCAGAAGTCGCGAAACGACCACCATCCAGCGGAACCAGCGGACGCAGATCTGGCGGCAGTACCGGCAGAACGGTCAGGATCATCCACTCTGGTTTGTTACCAGACTGAACGAACGCTTCCAGCAGTTTGATACGCTTGGTCAGCTTTTTACGCTTGGTTTCGGAGTTGGTTTCGTTCAGCTCTTCACGCAGCTGTTCGCACTCTTGCTCCAGATCCATGCTCTTCAGCAGAGCCTGGATTGCTTCCGCACCCATCTTCGCGTCGAATTCGTCACCGAACTCTTCCAGCGCGTCCAGATACTGCTCTTCAGTCAGGATCTGCTGACGTTCCAGGTTGGTCATACCGCCTTCGATAACCACATAGGATTCAAAGTACAGTACGCGTTCGATATCGCGCAGCGGCATATCGAGCAGCAGACCGATACGGGACGGCAGCGATTTCAGGAACCAGATATGCGCAGTCGGGGAAGCCAGTTCGATGTGGCCCATACGCTCACGGCGTACTTTAGTCTGGGTCACTTCAACGCCGCACTTCTCACAGATGACGCCACGGTGTTTCAGGCGCTTGTACTTACCGCACAGGCACTCGTAATCTTTTACCGGCCCAAAGATACGGGCGCAGAAAAGGCCGTCACGTTCTGGTTTGAACGTACGGTAGTTGATGGTTTCCGGCTTTTTAACTTCACCGAAAGACCATGAACGGATCATGTCTGGCGAAGCCAGAGCAATTTTGATCGCATCAAACTCTTCGGTTTTAGTCTGCGCTTTCAGAAACTTTAATAAATCTTTCACGGATTTGCTCCCGTCGGAGTTAGCACAATCCGCTGCCGGGTTTTAACCCGACAGCAGTGACCTGTTTGAGCGAGAATTACTCGTCTTCCAGTTCGATGTTGATACCCAGCGAACGAATCTCTTTCAACAATACGTTGAAGGATTCTGGCATGCCCGGCTCCATCTGATGGTTGCCGTCCACGATGTTTTTATACATCTTGGTACGACCGTTCACGTCATCAGACTTAACGGTGAGCATTTCCTGCAGGGTGTATGCTGCGCCGTATGCTTCCAGCGCCCACACTTCCATCTCCCCGAAACGCTGACCACCGAACTGTGCCTTACCACCCAGCGGCTGCTGAGTAACCAGGCTGTAAGAACCGGTGGAACGCGCGTGCATCTTGTCGTCGACCAGGTGGTTCAGTTTCAGCATGTACATGTAACCAACGGTTACCGGACGCTCGAACTGTTCACCAGTGCGACCATCGTACAGGCGGATCTGACCGGAAGTCGGCAGGTCGCCAAGTTTCAGCAGCTCTTTAATTTCTGCTTCTTTCGCACCGTCGAACACCGGCGTTGCGATTGGCATACCTTTGCGCAGGTTTTCAGCCAGACGCATAACTTCTTCATCGCTGAAGGTACTCAGGTCAACTTTCTGACGAACGTCAGCGCCCAGATCGTACGCACGCTGGATGAATTCGCGCAGTTTCGCGACTTCTTGCTGCTGTTTCAGCATGGCGTTGATCTTGTCGCCGATACCTTTCGCAGCCATACCCAGGTGGGTTTCGAGGATCTGACCGATGTTCATACGAGACGGTACGCCCAGCGGGTTCAGTACGATGTCTACCGGCGTACCGTTTTCATCGTAAGGCATATCTTCGATCGGGTTGATCTTAGAAATTACACCCTTGTTACCGTGACGACCTGCCATCTTGTCACCAGGCTGGATACGGCGTTTAACCGCCAGATATACCTTAACAATCTTCAGTACGCCCGGTGCCAGATCGTCGCCCTGGGTGATTTTGCGGCGTTTCGCTTCGAGTTTCTTCTCGAACTCGTGTTTCAGTTCGTCATACTGCTCAGCCAGCTGTTCCAGCTGATTTTGTTTCTCTTCGTCTGTCAGGCCCAGCTCCAGCCAGCGATCGCGCGGCAGTTTGTCGAGCTTCTCAGCTTCAACGCCACCGGCTACCAGCACAGCACGGATACGGCTGAACAGACCCGCTTCGAGGATCTGCAGTTCTTCAGACAGGTCTTTCTTCGCCTGTTTGAGCTGCATTTCTTCGATTTCCAGCGCACGTTTGTCTTTTTCTACGCCATCGCGAGTAAAGACCTGAACGTCGATAACCGTACCGGATACACCGTTTGGTACGCGCAGAGAAGAGTCTTTAACGTCAGAGGCTTTCTCACCGAAGATCGCACGCAGCAGTTTTTCTTCTGGGGTCAGCTGAGTTTCACCTTTCGGCGTTACCTTACCAACCAGAATGTCGCCACCGGTCACTTCCGCACCAATGTAAACGATACCGGATTCATCTAGTTTGGAGAGCGCAGCTTCACCCACGTTCGGGATGTCAGCGGTGATCTCTTCCGGCCCCAGCTTGGTGTCACGGGACACACACGCCAGTTCCTGAATGTGGATGGTGGTGAAACGGTCTTCCTGAACAACACGCTCGGATACGAGGATGGAGTCTTCGAAGTTGTAACCATTCCACGGCATGAACGCTACGCGCATGTTCTGACCAAGCGCCAGTTCACCGAGGTCGGTGGACGGACCGTCTGCCAGCACGTCGCCACGTTCAACCGGTTCACCCAGAGACACACACGGCATCTGGTTGATACAGGTGTTCTGGTTAGAACGGGTGTATTTGGTCAGGTTGTAGATGTCGATACCTGCTTCACCCGGATACATCTCGTCTTCGTTAACTTTGATAACGATACGGGAAGCATCCACGTACTGAACGACACCACCACGTTTAGCTACCGCAGTTACACCGGAGTCAACGGCAACAGCACGTTCCATACCAGTACCAACCAGCGGCTTATCAGCGCGCAGAGTCGGAACGGCCTGACGTTGCATGTTCGCACCCATCAATGCACGGTTGGCGTCATCGTGTTCCAGGAACGGGATCAGGGACGCACCGACGGATACCACCTGCTGGGTGGATACGTCCATGTAGTCAACCTGGTCGCGGCTGAACAAGCTGGATTCGCCTTTGCTACGGCAAGTTACCAGATCTTCTACGAAGTGGCCTTCTTCATCCAGGTTGGAGTTCGCCTGGGCGATAACGTAGTTGCCTTCTTCGATAGCAGACAGGTAGTGAATTTCGTCAGTTACAACACCGTCGGTCACTTTACGATACGGAGTCTCAAGGAAGCCGTATTCGTTAGTCTGTGCGTACACGGACAGAGAGTTGATCAGACCGATGTTCGGACCTTCAGGGGTTTCGATTGGACATACGCGACCGTAGTGAGTCGGGTGTACGTCTCGAACTTCGAAGCCTGCACGTTCACGGGTCAGACCGCCTGGGCCGAGTGCGGAGATACGACGTTTGTGCGTAATCTCAGACAGCGGGTTGTTCTGGTCCATAAACTGAGACAGCTGGCTGGAACCGAAGAACTCTTTCACTGCTGCGGAAATCGGCTTGGCGTTGATCATATCCTGAGGCATCAGGGTATCCAGATCGCCCAGAGACAGACGCTCTTTCACCGCACGCTCTACACGTACCAGGCCAACGCGGAACTGGTTTTCCGCCATTTCGCCAACGGAACGGATACGACGGTTGCCGAGGTGGTCGATATCATCGACTTCGCCTTTACCGTTACGGATATCGATGAGCTTTTTCATAACATCAATGATGTCGTCTTTGCTCAGGATACCGGAACCTTCGATTTCTTCGCGCAGCAGAGAACGGTTGAACTTCATACGACCAACCGCAGACAAGTCATAACGGTCTTCGGAGAAGAACAGGTTCTCGAACAGGCTTTCAGCTGCTTCACGAGTCGGCGGCTCGCCAGGGCGCATCATGCGGTAGATTTCTACCAGTGCGCTCAGACGGTCGTTAGTTGGGTCGACACGTAAGGTTTCAGAGATATATGGGCCGTGATCCAGATCGTTGGTGAACAGCGTTTCGATACGCTTGTGACCAGACTGGCTCAGCTTAGCCAGCAGATCCAGGCTCAGCTCCATGTTCGCTGCGCAGATCAGCTCGCCGGTAGACTCATCAATATAGTCTTTAGCAACCACTTTACCTGCGATGTACTCAACCGGGACTTCGATAAGTTTGACGTCGTCTTTTTCCAGCTGGCGAATGTGGCGCGCAGTGATACGGCGGCCTTTTTCTACGTACACTTTACCGTTAGCTTCGATGTCAAAAGATGCGGTTTCACCACGCAGGCGTTCCGGCACCAGTTCCATCTGCAGCTTGTTATCACGGATTTCAAAGATAACTTTTTCAAAGAACAGGTCGAGGATCTGCTCTGTGGTGTAGTTCAGGGCGCGCAGAATGATGGTCGCAGGCAGTTTACGGCGACGGTCGATACGTACGAACAGGTTGTCCTTCGGATCGAATTCGAAGTCCAGCCAGGAACCACGGTAAGGGATGATGCGCGCGTTATACAGCACTTTACCCGAAGAGTGGGTTTTACCTTTGTCGGAGTCAAAGAAGACGCCCGGACTACGGTGCAGCTGGGAAACGATAACACGCTCAGTACCGTTGATAACAAAGGTACCGTTGTCTGTCATGAGCGGAATTTCGCCCATGTAGACTTCTTGTTCTTTAATGTCTTTTACGGTGCCTTCCGGCGCTTCGCGCTCATAGATCACCAGACGCAGTTTAACGCGCAGCGGTGCGGAATAGGTCACGCCACGGATTTGACATTCCTGGACGTCAAACACCGGTTCGCCAAGGCGGTAGCTGACGTATTGCAGCTCGGAATTACCGCTGTAGCTCTGAATCGGGAATACGGAACGGAAAGCTGCTTCCAGACCATACTGCCCTTCAGGATCTTGCTCGATAAATTTCTGAAACGAGTCAAGCTGGATAGAAAGGAGATAAGGTACATCCAGAACTTGTGGACGTTTACCAAAATCCTTACGAATACGTTTTTTCTCGGTATAGGAGTAAACCATAGGGTTCCTCAGCTCGCTGACAAGTCGACCCATCTGTCCATTGAGCGGACAGTTTGTGCAACACTATTTTGTTGACCGGAAAATGGAACACTTTCCGCAATGCCTGTTGCTATCACGCTTAAACCATTTCATTGCGATTTACACAGAACGGACGTCCTGTCGCAGTATATTAAGTCGTCGATAGAAACAAGCATTGAAAGGCACAGCAGTAGTCAAACAGTGTGAAACGCTACTGGCGCCTTACAGCGCAAAAGGCTGGTGACTAAAAAGTCACCAGCCATCAGCCTGATTTCTCAGGCTGCAACCGGAAGGGTTGGCTTATTTAACTTCAACTTCAGCGCCAGCTTCTTCCAGAGCTTTTTTCAGTGCTTCTGCGTCGTCTTTGCTCACGCCTTCTTTCAGAGCAGCCGGTGCAGATTCTACCAGGTCTTTAGCTTCTTTCAGACCCAGGCCAGTTGCGCCACGTACTGCTTTGATAACAGCAACTTTGTTAGCGCCAGCAGCTTTCAGAATTACGTCGAATTCAGTTTTTTCTTCAGCAGCTTCAACCGGGCCAGCAGCTACAGCTACAGCAGCAGCAGCGGAAACACCGAATTTTTCTTCCATTGCAGAGATCAGTTCTACAACGTCCATTACAGACATAGCTGCAACTGCTTCAATGATTTGATCTTTAGTGATAGACATTTAAATTGTTCCTGAATATCAGAATAAGTTTATACGTAAGCGAATGCGTTAAAAAGATAACTGCGATTAAGCAGCTTCTTTCGCATCGCGTACAGCAGCCAGAGTACGAACCAGTTTGCCAGCCGAAGCTTCTTTCATGGTTGCCATCAGGCGTGCAATTGCTTCTTCGTAGGTCGGCAGAGTTGCCAGGCGGTCGATCTGAGACGCCGGGATCAGCTCACCTTCAAAGGCAGCGGCTTTGACCTCAAATTTTGCATTCGCTTTCGCGAACTCTTTGAACAGACGAGCAGCAGCGCCCGGGTGTTCCATAGAGTATGCAATCAGGGTCGGACCAACAAACGCGTCTTTCAGGCACTCGAACGGAGTACCTTCAACAGCACGGCGCAGCAGGGTGTTACGAACAACACGCATGTATACGCCAGCTTCGCGACCTGCTTTACGCAGTTCAGTCATTTTATCTACAGTTACGCCACGGGAATCCGCAACTACTGCAGACAGCGCGCCTTTGGCTACTTCGCTGACTTCAGCAACAATCGCTTGTTTGTCTTGAAGATTTAAAGCCATTAGCTTTGCTCCTGGATGTTTGCCAGAGAAAATCTCTGGAACTCACTTCACTCCTCCAAACGGAGAGAGCGTCTTAATTACGGTGAGCAGAAACAAGCCAGAATATAAAAGAATAATCTTAGCGTTCTGTCACCGTCTACGCAGGGGATTAAGTTTCTTGCGAAACTCCTGCGGTCTTCGACGGAGGCCTGGATAGGCCAGGCTCCAACGAACAAATCTTTTCTATCCGTCGCTATTCAACTTGTGGCGGCGTTGGCTTCCTTCATTCGCACCAGTCACATAGTTAGCTATGCTCCTGGCGACTCACTCAGTTGCCGCCTTGCCACAACCCGAATATCTCGGATATACGTCTGCATTAAGCATTATACGTGGGGGTAAGATTGTAGACAAAATCACCGCCCACGTAAAGGCATTAGTTTACAGAAGCGCTCAGGCCAGCCTGGTCAACTGCAACACCTGCACCCATGGTGGTGGAGATGCTAACTTTCTTGATGTACACGCCTTTCGCCTGAGTCGGTTTTGCTTTTTTCAGCGCAACCAGCAGAGCTTCCAGGTTTTCTTTCAGTTTGTCAGCGTCAAAGTCCACTTTACCGATGGTGGTGTGGATGATGCCGTTTTTGTCGTTACGGTAACGAACCTGGCCAGCTTTAGCGTTTTTAACCGCTTCAGCAACGTTCGGTGTTACAGTACCCACTTTCGGGTTTGGCATCAGGCCGCGCGGACCCAGAACCTGGCCCAGCTGGCCAACAACGCGCATTGCATCCGGAGAAGCAATAACAACGTCAAAGTTCATTTCGCCTTTCTTGATCTGGTCAGCCAGATCTTCCATACCTACCAGTTCTGCGCCTGCAGCTTTAGCAGCTTCAGCGTTTGCACCTTGGGTAAATACGGCTACGCGAACGGAACGGCCAGTACCGTGCGGCAGTACAGTTGCACCACGTACGTTCTGGTCAGATTTACGAGCGTCGATGCCGAGGTTAACAGCTACGTCCACGCTTTCTACGAATTTAGCAGTCGCCAGCTCTTTCAGCAGTGCGATAGCTTCGTTGATGTCGTACTGTTTGGTTGCATCAACTTTCTCGCGGATAACACGCATGCGCTTGGTCAGTTTAGCCATTTCTTAGTCCTCCACTACCAGGCCCATGGAACGTGCAGTACCTTCGATGGAGCGAGTCATCGCTTCAATGTCGGCACCAGTCATGTCGGCAGCTTTGGTCTGCGCGATTTCCTGCAGCTGAGCGCGGGAAATTTTACCCACTTTGTCTTTGTTCGGCTTACCGGAACCAGACTTGATACCAGCCGCTTTTTTCAGCAGAACTGCTGCCGGCGGGGTCTTGGTAACGAAAGTGAAAGAACGGTCAGCGTAAACGGTGATTACTACCGGAATCGGCAGACCTTTTTCGATGGAATCAGTTTTTGCGTTGAACGCTTTGCAGAATTCCATGATGTTTACGCCCTGCTGACCCAGAGCCGGACCTACTGGCGGACTCGGGTTAGCCATACCAGCTGCAACCTGCAGCTTGACATAGGCTTGTACTTTCTTAGCCATTATAAATTCCTCAAGTTGGGTAATAACGCCTCTGAGAGGCTCCCCGTGATATAAAAAATCGTTTTTACGGGCAAGGCCCATAAAAACAAAAGGCGCGAAATTGTATTCCAATCTCGCGCCTTGTGCAACGATTAAATCGCCGCTTTTTTGATCGCTGGGTTAGGCTTTTTCAACCTGGCTGAAGTCCAGCTCTACCGGGGTCGCACGACCGAAGATAGAAACAGACACTTTCAGACGAGATTTCTCGTAATCCACTTCTTCAACAACACCGTTGAAGTCAGCGAACGGACCATCATTAACACGGACCATTTCACCCGGTTCAAACAGCGTTTTCGGACGCGGCTTATCACCAACCTGCTGCAGGCGGTTCATAATCGCATCGACTTCTTTATCGCTGATTGGCGCAGGACGATCGGAAGTACCGCCGATGAAGCCCATCACTCGCGGTACGCTGCGCACCAGGTGCCAGCTCGCGTCGTTCATCACCATCTGAACGAGGACGTAGCCAGGGAAGAATTTACGTTCGCTTTTGCGACGCTGACCGCCACGGATTTCAACCACTTCTTCGGTTGGTACCATGACTTCACCAAACAAATCTTCCATGTTGTGTAATTTGATATGCTCACGCAGCGACGTTGCTACGCGGCCTTCAAAACCGGAAAACGCCTGAACGACGTACCAGCGCTTTTTAGGAGCTTCAGACATCTCAGAACCTCAGGCCAGTGATAAAGGATACCAGGCGAACCAGAATACCATCCAGTCCCCACAGGATCAGTGACATTACTGCGGTAACCGCAGCCACAATCAGCGTGGTGTGCAATGTTTCCTGGCGAGTCGGCCAAATGACCTTACGGACTTCGGTACGCGCTTCACGGGCAAAAGCAACGGTAGCTTTACCTTTTGTCGTTAACAGCGCGACACCACCCGCTGCAGCAATCAGAATTACTACGGCCAGCGCACGCAGCGGCAGCATAATGTCGCGATAAAGGTAGTTGCCGACAATCGCCACCAAGAGCAATGCCACCACAACGACCCACTTCATCGCTTCCAGGCCGCGCCCGCTTCCTTGAGCTTCGGTATTCGCACTCATAAACCAACCTGTCAGAAGTTTTCTACAAACATTTTCACCCCGCGATCGCGAGGCAAACCAAATCGAAACGCGTATTAGCTTTTCGGATTATACGCCCTCAACAGAGCCTGTCTCAGCAATGATTATGACAAAGAAAATCACTGATGAGCCAGGTTCTGGTACGAAAGCGTGCAAAAAGGGCATCAAATGATGCCCTTTTAGTGCGCATTGCGTCAAATGTTATCGGCAATTAGCTCAGAACTTTTGCTACAACGCCCGCGCCAACGGTACGGCCGCCTTCACGGATTGCGAAACGCAGACCGTCGTCCATCGCGATCGGGTGGATCAGGGTAACAACCATTTTGATG
>NZ_MDGW01000015.1:0-13596 GCF_001712525.1 Shigella sp. FC1661 | reverse complement strand
TGCCGTTAGTATCATTGCTAACCCTGATGTTTATCATCACTCTGCCGTTTACGGGCCTGAGCGCGATTTCTCGCCACATCTCCGCCGCCGGGTTGCTGTAAAGATACGTCAACGAATTAATTTTTCTCGGAAAACAAATGGCTATAGCACTTGTGACCGGTGGCAGTCGCGGCATCGGGCGGGCAACTGCATTACTGTTGGCGAAAGAAGAGTATACGGTGGCGGTTAATTATCAACAAAACCTCCATGCGGCGCAGGAAGTGGTGAACTTAATCACGCAAGCCGGTGGCAAGGCATTCGTGCTCCAGGCGGATATCAGCGACGAAAATCAGGTCATAGCAATGTTTACAGCAATCGATCAGCACGATGAACCGCTAGCAGCGCTGGTCAATAACGCCGGGATCTTGTTTACCCAGTGCACCGTTGAAAACCTTACCGCAGAGCGAATCAACCGAGTACTTTCCACCAACGTGACGGGATATTTTCTCTGCTGCCGCGAGGCGGTAAAACGCATGGCGCTTAAAAATGGTGGCAGTGGCGGCGCTATCGTCAATGTCTCTTCGGTGGCCTCACGGTTGGGTTCGCCAGGGGAATATGTTGATTACGCGGCATCGAAAGGGGCGATTGATACGTTAACCACCGGACTATCGCTGGAAGTCGCCGCGCAGGGGATCCGCGTTAACTGCGTGCGGCCAGGGTTTATTTATACCGAAATGCACGCCAGCGGCGGCGAGCTTGGACGCGTCGATCGCGTTAAGTCGAACATCCCCATGCAGCGTGGTGGACAGGCAGAAGAGGTCGCGCAGGCCATTGTCTGGCTACTAAGTGATAAAGCCTCTTACGTCACGGGAAGTTTTATCGATTTGGCGGGCGGGAAATAAAACAGGGAAGTTGTCTGACCGGATGCAACAAGTATTGCATCCGGTACTTCATCGACTTAAAGCTTCTCGCCGTTGCTGGCAATCACCTCTTTGTACCAGTTAAAGCTCTTCTTACGTGAACGCGACATATCGCCAGTACCGTCGTCATGTTTATTCACATAGATAAAGCCGTAGCGTTTGCTGTACTGCCCGGTAGTGAATGACACGCAGTCGATGCAGCCCCACAGTGTGTAGCCCATCAGATCCACACCATCGTAAGTCACTGCTTTTTTCATCTCTTCAATATGGGCGCGCAGGTAGTCAATGCGGTAGTCGTCGTTGATGCAGCCATCTTCTTCCACTTTGTCGTAAGCGCCAAAACCGTTTTCGACAATAAACAGCGGCCTCTGATAACGCTCATACAGTTCGCAAAGGGCATAGCGCAGACCTACTGGATCAATCTGCCAGCCCCAGTCAGACGCTTTAACATACGGGTTCGGTACGCTGCCTTCAAAACCAGAGATCGCATCGCCGGTGCCGCCTTCGGCCTTCACTGCGTTGATCATGTAATAGCTGAAACCAAGATAATCGCAGGTGCCTTCACGCAGTACATCCAGATCGCCATCTTCCATTTTGATGTTAAATCCGCGACGCTCCCACTCGTTCAACACATAGGACGGGTAATAGCCGCGTAGCTGCACATCGGTAAAGACGTAGCGTTCGCGCATCGACTCCTGAGCGAACATCACATCGTCCGGGTTACAGGAGTAAGGATAGAGCGGCACCATCGCCAGCATACAGCCGACTTTCATCTCCGGGTTAATGCGACGCGCGGCTTTCACTGCCAGGGCGCTGGCGACAAACTGGTGATGCAGCACCTGGTACATCGTCTCTTCCGGGTTGTCATGCTCGGTATACACCACGCCGGAGCAGCAGTAACCAAACAGCGGCGCACGCCAGTTACGCTGGTTGTTTATTTCGTTGAAGGTCATCCAGTATTTGACTTTATGCTTGTAGCGTTCGAATACCACTTCCGCGAAACGGACAAAGAAATCAACGACTTTACGGTTGGTCCAGCTACCGTATTGCTGCACCAGATGCAGCGGTATTTCAAAGTGGGAGAGGGTTATCACCGGTTCGATGTTGTATTTCAGCAGTTCATCGAACAGAGAGTCGTAAAACTTCAGCCCTTCTTCGTTTGGCTGAGCTTCATCACCTTTTGGAAAAATACGCGTCCAGGCGATGGAAGTCCGAAAACATTTGAAGCCCATTTCGGCAAATAGCTTGATGTCTTCCTTGTAGTGACCATAAAAATCAACGGCTTCATGGTTTGGATAGTATTTTCCTGGCAAGACTTCTTTGGTGATTTCGCGCGGCACGCCGTGTGCGCCACCGGTCAGAACGTCACAAATGCTCGGTCCTTTGCCGCCTTTGTTCCAGCCGCCTTCGACCTGATGAGCGGCAACGGCGCCACCCCATAAGAAATCTTTCGGTAAGGTGAGTTTTTTCACTATCATAGGCTCCAGATGAGTCAATTCTTACAGGAAATAGTACCATGCAGCCAAACGACATCACTTTTTTTCAACGTTTCCAGGATGACATTATGGCTGGGCGTAAAACCATCACCATCCGCGACGAGTCTGAATCGCACTTCAAAACGGGTGATGTGCTTCGTGTCGGACGTTTTGAAGATGACGGTTATTTTTGCACGATTGAAGTCACCGCAACCTCAACCGTAACGCTGGATACGCTGACGGAAAAACATGCAGAGCAGGAAAATATGACCCTGACTGAACTGATAAAGGTCATTGCCGACATCTATCCCGGTCAGACACAGTTTTATGTGATTGAATTTAAATGTCTTTAAATTGAACTCACGCCTGTTAGTTGAAATTTCTCATTTAATTTCATGATTTTTAGGAGATTAGTCTCAAATCAGAATTTATTTTAGCTAACAGGTGTTCACTGGAACTATTCTCAGTTACGCTGGAGAGGTATACATGTGCGTGTACGTTTCTCCGGAGTAAGTTATGGTTCAGAAGCCCCTCATTAAGCAGGGATATTCGCTGGCAGAGGAAATTGCCAACAGCGTCAGTCACGGCATTGGGTTGGTGTTTGGTATCGTTGGGCTGGTGTTGCTACTGGTTCAGGCGGTGGATCTCAATGCCAGCGCCACAGCGATAACCAGCTACAGCCTCTATGGCGGCAGTATGATCCTGCTGTTCCTCGCTTCGACGCTCTATCACGCCATTCCTCATCAACGGGCAAAAATGTGGCTGAAGAAATTTGACCATTGCGCTATTTACCTGTTGATTGCCGGAACCTACACGCCGTTTTTGCTGGTGGGGCTGGATTCTCCGTTAGCGCGCGGGTTGATGATTGTTATCTGGAGCCTGGCATTGCTGGGGATTCTGTTTAAACTGACCATCGCGCACCGATTCAAAATTTTATCTCTGGTGACCTATCTGGCGATGGGCTGGCTGTCGCTGGTGGTAATTTATGAAATGGCAGTTAAGCTCGCGGCGGGCAGCGTTACCTTACTGGCGGTAGGCGGCGTGGTTTATTCGCTCGGAGTGATTTTCTATGTCTGCAAACGCATTCCCTACAATCATGCCATCTGGCACGGCTTCGTGCTCGGCGGCAGTGTGTGCCACTTTCTGGCGATCTATTTGTATATTGGGCAGGCGTAATAGGTATGCCTTTGTAGGCCTGATAAGACGCGCCAGCGTCGCATCAGGCATCGGAGCGCAACCGCCGGATGCGGCGTGAACGCCTTATCCGATCTACGGGCCTCGTCCCTGTTGTGATAAAGGCATCAAATCCCAGACATGATAAGACGCGTCAGCGTCGCATCAGGCGATAAATGCCTGATGCGATACAGAGATTTACTCTTCGAGTGAATACGGCAGCGGCTCGATATGCAGTGTATTCGCATCGTCGCGTACGCGGAAGATGCTGTCCGGTTCCATATCGTTATTCATGACGACCTGTACCACGACCTGACCATCTTCCAGTTTTACCGCAGCCAGCACCGTACCGGTACGACGCCAGTTCTCGCCCATTTTCAGCTCTAAGTCTTCACCAGCTTCCGGCAGTCGGCTGGCGCTACCTGCCAGCAACCAGAGCGCACGTTTATTGGCACCACGGAATTTTGCTCGCGCCACCATCTCTTGTCCGGTATAACAGCCTTTCTTAAAACTGATACCGCCCAGCGCCTGGAGATTGGTCGCCTGTGGGATAAACTGCCCGCTGTTCGCGGCATCAATCACCGGGAAACCCGCTTCAATGTTTAATGCCAGCCACTGTTGGCTATTGTTCAGTTCCGCTTCACCGCGCAGTTTATCGGTCAGCATATTGGCAGTAGCTTCATCGGTTACGATCAGGAAACGTTCTGCCGGGTGTTCAAACCATAGCAAAGTGGTCGCGCCTTCTTTAACTACCTGTTTTTCTCTCGAAGGTAGTTCACTAAAGAGATTGGCGAGCGCGGCGCGCGCCTGAAAACCGGCAACACCAAGCAGCACACGCTCGTCGTCTGGCGCGATGGTCACTTTAGAGAACACCGCATATTTTTTCAGTTCAGTCAGCTGCGGTTCACGCACGCTGCGCCGTTCAATCCACGCAAAGCCATCGCCGTCGCGGAACAGACGTAAATTGCTCCACATTTTACCTTTGGCGTCGCAATGGGCGGCGAGCAGGTGCTGATTTTCTGTCATCTGGCTGACATCTGCTGTCACCTGACCCTGCATATATTTTTCGCTGTCCGCGCCAGTAATGGTGGCAAGCGCCCAGTCATCAAGCGTCATCAGCGTCAGCGGTAAACGGGCAGAAGCCGTAGGCTGACGGGGAGGAAAAGGTGTAAAAGCCATAATAGAGTCCTGAGTTGCTTAACGGCGTATTAATAACTAATGGTAAAAGAGCTATGAGGCAATGCAAGTGCTTTCACTACGCGATCTGTGCCTTCTGCGAGGCGACTTCCAAAAAAATGAAGCTCTTGAATTGTTGTGAATTAATTTCGCGATCGCGATGGTGTTTACTGATATTCCCGTAAAAGAAGTCGAAAAACACGTTACAATAGCCGGGTACTGGATTTTCGTGAGACAGGAAGAAGATGGACATTAACAACAAAGCCCGCATTCATTGGGCATGCCGCCGTGGTATGCGCGAACTCGATATTTCAATCATGCCGTTTTTCGAACATGAGTACGACAGCTTAAGCGATGACGAAAAACGCATCTTTATTCGTCTGCTGGAATGTGACGATCCGGACCTGTTTAACTGGCTGATGAATCACGGTAAACCGGCCGATGCAGAACTGGAAATGATGGTCCGACTCATCCAGACACGGAACTGGGAACGTGGTCCTGTGGCAATCTGATTTGCGCGTCTCCTGGCGCGCACAGTGGCTTTCCTTGCTGATTCATGGGCTGGTTGCCGCTGTTATTTTACTCATGCCCTGGCCGCTCAGTTACACCCCGTTATGGATGGTGTTACTTTCGCTGGTGGTATTTGATTGCGTTCGCAGCCAGCGGCGTATTAATGCTCGCCAGGGGGAAATTCGATTGTTGATGGACGGGCGTTTGCGTTGGCAAGGGCAGGAGTGGAGCATCGTCAAAGCACCGTGGATGATTAAGAGCGGCATGATGCTGCGTTTACGTTCTGATGGCGGTAAACGGCAACATTTATGGCTGGCAGCCGACAGCATGGACGAAGCTGAATGGCGGGATTTACGGCGGATTTTGTTGCAACAAGAGACGCAAAGATAAATATGACGGCAAAGCATATGCGCTAAGCCGTCAGTGAGATCAGGCGTAATGCTCTGCCATTTCGTTGAGGATTTGCTCGCACCAGCTCTGAATACGCTCGTCGCTAAGGTCATACTGGTTAGTTTCATCCAGCGCCAGACCCACGAACAGTTGCCCGTCAGCAATCACCGGTTTCGGGCTGGTAAATTCATATCCTTCCGTTGGCCAGTAGCCGACGAACTTCACGCCTTTGGTCGAGAGTTTGTCATGCAGCATACCGAGCGCATCGAGGAACCACTCGCCGTATCCCAGTTGATCGCCAAGCCCATACAGTGCAACAATTTTACCTTCAAGGTTCAGGTCGTCGAGCTGATCCCAGACGGCTTCCCAGTCTTCCTGGATTTCGCCAAAATCCCAGGTCGGGATACCCAGAATGAGCACATCGTACTGCTCCATTAATTTCGGGGAGTCGTCCTTGAGGTTATGTAAGGTCACCAGTTCTGGGCCGATAATATCGCGGATTTTTTCTGCCGCCATTTCGGTGTAACAGGTGCTGGAACCGTAAAAAAGACCCATATTCATAACGTAAGCTTCTCGATTCTGCTGTGGCTTTTGCGGCTAGTGTATCAGAATCGCTTTAGTCACGGCACAATAAGGCATAATGGATCAAATGAGTGACCATAAGGGGCGCAAGTGAAACAGGATCTGGCACGCATCGAGCAGTTTCTTGATGCTCTGTGGCTGGAAAAAAATCTGGCTGAAAATACGTTGAACGCTTACCGTCGCGATCTGTCAATGATGGTGGAGTGGTTGCATCACCGCGGGTTGACGCTGGCGACGGCGCAAAGTGACGATTTGCAGGCATTACTGGCAGAACGGCTAGAGGGCGGGTATAAAGCCACCAGCTCAGCGCGTTTGCTGAGTGCAGTGCGCCGATTGTTCCAGTATCTTTATCGCGAAAAGTTTCGTGAAGACGATCCCAGTGCGCATCTCGCTTCACCGAAATTGCCACAGCGTTTGCCAAAAGATTTAAGCGAAGCGCAGGTCGAACGTTTATTACAGGCACCATTAATTGATCAGCCACTGGAGCTACGCGATAAAGCCATGCTTGAAGTGTTGTATGCTACCGGGCTGCGTGTCTCTGAACTGGTCGGGCTGACAATGAGTGATATCAGCCTACGTCAGGGCGTAGTGCGGGTCATTGGTAAAGGCAACAAAGAGCGCCTGGTGCCGTTAGGTGAAGAGGCCGTTTACTGGCTGGAAACCTATCTGGAACATGGGCGTCCGTGGCTGTTGAATGGTGTGTCAATTGACGTGTTGTTTCCCAGCCAGCGTGCGCAGCAGATGACGCGACAGACCTTCTGGCACCGCATTAAACATTATGCCGTGCTGGCGGGTATCGACAGCGAAAAGCTGTCACCGCATGTGTTGCGTCACGCTTTTGCCACTCATTTATTAAATCATGGTGCGGATTTACGCGTGGTGCAGATGCTACTGGGCCACAGCGATCTCTCCACCACGCAAATTTATACGCATGTCGCTACCGAGCGTCTGCGGCAACTTCATCAACAGCATCACCCGCGGGCGTGATGTCTGAAAAGAACGGGAAGATTTATGAAGAAAGGTTTTATGTTGTTTACTTTGTTAGCGGCGTTTTCAGGCTTTGCTCAGGCTGATGACGCGGCAATTCAACAAACGTTAGCCAAAATGGGCATTAAAAGCAGCGATATTCAGCCAGCACCCGTGGCTGGCATGAAGACTGTGCTGACTAACAGCGGTGTGTTGTACATCACCGATGACGGTAAACATATCATTCAGGGGCCAATGTATGACGTTAGTGGCGCGGCTCCGGTCAATGTCACCAATAAAATGCTGCTAAAGCAGTTGAATGCGCTTGAAAAAGAGATGATCGTTTATAAAGCGCCGCAGGAAAAACACGTCATCACCGTGTTTACTGATATTACCTGTGGGTACTGCCACAAACTGCATGAGCAAATGGCAGACTACAACGCGCTGGGGATCACCGTGCGTTATCTTGCTTTCCCGCGCCAGGGGCTGGAGAGCCAGGCTGAGCAACAAATGAAAGCCATCTGGTGTGCGAAAGATAAAAACAAAGCGTTTGATGATGTGATGGCTGGTAAAGCTGCCACTCCGGCAAGTTGCGATATCGATATTGCCGATCATTACGCACTTGGCGTCCAGCTTGGCGTTAGCGGCACTCCGGCAATTGTGCTGAGCAATGGCACACTTGTTCCGGGTTACCAGCCGCCGAAAGAGATGAAAGAATTCCTCGACGAACACCAAAAAATGACCAGCGGTAATTAATTCGCGTGAAACAACAGATACAACTTCGTCGCCGTGAAGTCGATGAAACGGCAGACTTGCCCGCTGAATTGCCTCCCTTGCTGCGCCGTTTATACGCCAGCCGGGGAGTACGCAGTGCGCAAGAACTGGAACGCAGTGTTAAAGGTATGTTGCCCTGGCAGCAACTAAGCGGTGTCGAAAAGGCCGTTGAGATCCTTTACAACGCTTTTCGCGAAGGAACGCGGATTATTGTGGTCGGTGATTTCGACGCCGACGGCGCGACCAGCACGGCTCTAAGCGTGCTGGCGATGCGCCCGCTTGGTTGCAGCAATATCGACTACCTGGTACCAAACCGTTTCGAAGACGGTTACGGCTTAAGCCCGGAAGTGGTCGATCAGGCCCATGCCCGTGGCGCGCAGTTAATTGTCACGGTGGATAACGGTATTTCCTCCCATGCGGGGGTTGAACACGCTCGCTCGTTGGGCATTCCGGTTATTGTTACCGATCACCATTTGCCAGGCGAAACATTACCCGCGGCGGAAGCGATCATTAACCCTAACTTGCGCGACTGTAATTTCCCGTCGAAATCACTGGCAGGCGTGGGTGTGGCGTTTTATCTGATGCTGGCGCTGCGCACCTTTTTGCGCGATCAGGGCTGGTTTGATGAGCGCGGCATCGCAATTCCTAACCTGGCAGAACTGCTGGATCTGGTCGCGCTGGGGACAGTGGCGGACGTCGTGCCGCTGGACGCTAATAATCGCATTCTGACCTGGCAGGGGATGAGTCGCATCCGTGCCGGAAAGTGCCGTCCAGGGATTAAAGCTCTGCTGGAAGTGGCAAACCGTGATGCACAAAAACTCGCCGCCAGCGATTTAGGTTTTGCGCTGGGGCCACGTCTCAATGCTGCCGGGCGACTGGACGATATGTCCGTCGGTGTGGCGCTGTTGCTGTGCGACAACATCGGCGAAGCGCGCGTGCTGGCAAATGAACTCGATGCGCTAAATCAGACGCGAAAAGAGATCGAACAAGGAATGCAGATTGAAGCCTTGACCCTGTGCGAGAAACTGGAGCGAAGTCGCGACACGCTACCCGGCGGGCTGGCAATGTATCACCCCGAATGGCATCAGGGCGTTGTCGGTATTCTGGCTTCGCGCATCAAAGAGCGTTTTCACCGTCCGGTTATCGCCTTTGCGCCAGCAGGTGATGGTACGCTGAAAGGTTCCGGTCGCTCCATTCAGGGGCTGCATATGCGTGATGCGCTGGAGCGATTAGACACACTCTACCCCGGTATGATGCTGAAGTTTGGCGGTCATGCGATGGCGGCGGGTTTGTCGCTGGAAGAGGATAAATTCGAACTCTTTCAACAACGGTTTGGCGAGCTGGTTACCGAGTGGCTGGACCCTTCGCTATTGCAAGGCGAAGTGGTGTCAGACGGCCCGTTAAGCCCGGCCGAAATGACCATGGAAGTGGCGCAGCTGCTGCGCGATGCTGGCCCGTGGGGGCAGATGTTCCCGGAGCCGCTGTTTGATGGTCATTTCCGTCTGCTGCAACAGCGGCTGGTGGGCGAACGTCATTTGAAAGTCATGGTCGAACCGGTCGGCGGCGGTCCGCTGCTGGATGGTATTGCTTTTAATGTCGATACCGCCCTCTGGCCGGATAACGGCGTGCGCGAAGTGCAACTGGCTTACAAGCTCGATATCAACGAGTTTCGCGGCAACCGCAGCCTGCAAATTATCATCGACAATATCTGGCCAATTTAGCGTCATCTTCTCTATAAAAAAGAGCGTGGATTGGGTACAATCCCGCTCTTATCACCGCATTTTGACTAGCTCAATAAAAGAAATCAGACCATGTTTGAAATTAATCCGGTAAATAATCGCATTCAGGACCTCACGGAACGCTCCGACGTTCTTAGGGGGTATCTTTGACTACGACGCCAAGAAAGAGCGTCTGGAAGAAGTAAACGCCGAGCTGGAACAGCCGGATGTCTGGAACGAACCCGAACGCGCACAGGCGCTGGGTAAAGAGCGTTCCTCCCTCGAAGCCGTTGTCGACACCCTCGACCAAATGAAACAGGGGCTGGAAGATGTTTCTGGTCTGCTGGAACTGGCTGTAGAAGCTGACGACGAAGAAACCTTTAACGAAGCCGTTGCTGAACTCGACGCCCTGGAAGAAAAACTGGCGCAGCTTGAGTTCCGCCGTATGTTCTCTGGCGAATATGACAGCGCCGACTGCTACCTCGATATTCAGGCGGGGTCTGGCGGTACGGAAGCACAGGACTGGGCGAGCATGCTTGAGCGTATGTATTTGCGCTGGGCAGAATCGCGTGGTTTCAAAACTGAAATCATCGAAGAGTCGGAAGGTGAAGTGGCGGGTATTAAATCCGTGACGATCAAAATCTCCGGCGATTACGCTTACGGCTGGCTGCGTACAGAAACTGGCGTTCACCGCCTGGTGCGTAAGAGCCCGTTTGACTCCGGTGGTCGTCGCCACACGTCGTTCAGCTCCGCGTTTGTTTATCCGGAAGTTGATGATGATATTGATATCGAAATCAACCCGGCGGATCTGCGCATTGACGTTTATCGCGCGTCCGGCGCGGGCGGTCAGCACGTTAACCGTACCGAATCTGCGGTGCGTATTACCCACATCCCGACCGGGATCGTGACCCAGTGCCAGAACGACCGTTCCCAGCACAAGAATAAAGACCAGGCCATGAAGCAGATGAAAGCGAAGCTTTATGAACTGGAGATGCAGAAGAAAAATGCTGAGAAACAGGCGATGGAAGATAACAAATCCGACATCGGCTGGGGCAGCCAGATTCGTTCTTATGTCCTTGATGACTCCCGCATTAAAGATCTGCGCACCGGGGTTGAAACCCGCAATACGCAGGCCGTGCTGGACGGCAGCCTGGATCAATTTATCGAAGCAAGTTTGAAAGCAGGGTTATGAGGAACCAACATGTCTGAACAACACGCACAGGGCGCTGACGCGGTAGTCGATCTTAACAATGAACTGAAAACGCGTCGTGAGAAGCTGGCGAACCTGCGTGAGCAGGGAATTGCCTTCCCGAACGATTTCCGTCGCGATCATACCTCTGACCAATTGCACGCAGAATTCGACGGTAAAGAGAACGAAGAACTGGAAGCGCTGAACATCGAAGTCGCCGTTGCTGGCCGCATGATGACCCGCCGTATTATGGGTAAAGCCTCTTTTGTTACCCTGCAGGACGTTGGCGGTCGTATTCAGCTGTACGTTGCCCGTGACGATCTTCCGGAAGGCGTTTACAACGAGCAGTTCAAAAAATGGGATCTCGGCGACATCCTCGGCGCGAAAGGTAAACTGTTCAAAACCAAAACCGGCGAACTGTCTATCCACTGCACCGAGCTGCGTCTGCTGACCAAAGCACTGCGTCCGCTGCCGGACAAATTCCACGGCTTGCAGGATCAGGAAGCGCGCTATCGTCAGCGTTATCTGGATCTCATCTCTAACGATGAATCCCGCAACACCTTTAAAGTGCGTTCGCAGATCCTCTCTGGCATTCGCCAGTTCATGGTAAATCGCGGCTTTATGGAAGTTGAAACGCCGATGATGCAGGTGATCCCAGGCGGTGCCGCTGCGCGTCCGTTTATCACCCATCATAACGCGCTGGATCTTGACATGTACCTGCGTATCGCGCCGGAACTGTACCTCAAGCGTCTGGTGGTCGGTGGCTTCGAGCGTGTATTCGAAATCAACCGTAACTTCCGTAACGAAGGTATTTCCGTACGTCATAACCCAGAGTTCACCATGATGGAACTCTATATGGCTTACGCAGATTACAAAGATCTGATCGAGCTGACCGAATCGCTGTTCCGTACTCTGGCACAGGATATTCTCGGTAAGACGGAAGTCACCTACGGCGACGTGACGCTGGACTTCGGTAAACCGTTCGAAAAACTGACCATGCGTGAAGCGATCAAGAAATATCGCCCGGAAACCGACATGGCGGATCTGGACAACTTCGACTCTGCAAAAGCGATTGCTGAATCTATCGGCATCCACGTTGAGAAGAGCTGGGGTCTGGGCCGTATCGTTACCGAGATCTTCGAAGAAGTGGCAGAAGCACATCTGATTCAGCCGACCTTCATTACTGAATATCCGGCAGAAGTTTCTCCGCTGGCGCGTCGTAACGACATTAACCCGGAAATCACAGACCGCTTTGAGTTCTTCATCGGTGGTCGTGAAATCGGTAACGGCTTTAGCGAGCTGAATGACGCGGAAGATCAGGCGCAGCGCTTCCTGGATCAGGTTGCCGCGAAAGACGCAGGTGACGACGAAGCGATGTTCTACGACGAAGATTACGTCACCGCACTGGAACACGGCTTACCGCCGACAGCAGGTCTGGGAATTGGTATCGACCGTATGGTAATGCTGTTCACCAACAGCCATACCATCCGCGACGTTATTCTGTTCCCGGCGATGCGTCCAGTAAAATAAGCATTACGTTATGCTAATAACCCCGGCAAATGTCGGGGTTTTTTAATTGTGCTGCGCGAAAGCAGACAACAATTTTCTTGCTTCACTATTGGCTGCCTGCATTACCATCCACGGACTGAACGCCCACGGCGTGGCATCAATACCGTGTAATACATCTGCTAAATCACACCATTGATAATCCATCACTTCATCATCGTTGATCTGTAACGCACTGTTGGTGCGTGCGGCAAATACCGGACACACTTCATTTTCCACAATGCCATTCGGATCGGTGGCGCGATAGCGAAAGTCAGGATAGATAGATTCAGGAGGCGTAATTTCCACGCCAAGCTCATAACGGCAACGGCGGATCACTGCGTCTTCGTTGCGTTCTCCCAGTTGTGGGTGCCCACAAACCGAGTTAGTCCACACGCCAGGCCATGCTTTTTTGCTCAGTGCGCGGCGGGTAACTAATAATTGCCCCTTGGCATTAAACAGCCAACTGGAGAACGCGAGATGTAAGAGGGTGTCTGCCGTGTGTGCGGCATACTTTTCCAGCGTACCCGTGGGAACTCCCTGTGCATTCAATAAAATGACGTGTTCCGTTTGCATAATTTCTCACATGTAATTCTGATCACTCATCATTATAGATAATTGAAGAGTGAAATGATTAACCAAGTGAGCGTTTATCGACAACCGCCCGTTTTGAGCGGATGCCGACAGGTAAAAACCATTTAAAAAAGTAGCATCATATATTTGAAGCGACTTTCAATGGCCATTGCAACACAGTCAGAAATGACAGGAATAGAGAGAGTAAAAAGCAACAGCAGACTGAATATAGCGCGCATTAAAAGATTTATATTATTCTCCATGCTCATTTTTCTTCAGCTTGCGGGTAATGACTCCAACTTATTGATAGTGTTTTATGTTCAGATAATGCCCGATGACTTTGTCATGCAGCTCCACCGATTTTGAGAACGACAGCGACTTCCGTCCCAGCCGTGCCAGGTGCTGCCTCAGATTCAGGTTATGCCGCTCAATTCGCTGCGTATATCGCTTGCTGATTACGTGCAGCTTTCCCTTCAGGCGGGATTCATACAGTGGCCAGCCATCCGTCATCCATATCACCACGTCAAAGGGTGACAGCAAGCTCATAAGACGCCCCAGCGTCGCCATAGTGCGTTCACCGAATACGTGCGCAACAACCGTCTTCCGGAGCCTGTCATACGCGTAAA
>NZ_MDGW01000014.1:0-13622 GCF_001712525.1 Shigella sp. FC1661 | reverse complement strand
GGCGCACGTCTTCGGTGAACGCACTCTGGCCACACTGGAGCGTCTTCTGAGCCTGCTGTCGGCCTTTGAGGTCGTGGTATGGATGACGGATGGCTGGCCGCTGTATGAATCACGCCTGAAGGGAAAGCTGCACGTTATCAGCAAGCGTTACACTCAGCGCATTGAGCGACATAATCTGAATCTGAGACAACATCTGGCAAGGCTGGGACGGAAGTCACTGTCGTTCTCAAAATCGGTGGAGCTGCATGACAAGGTCATCGGGCATTATCTGAACATAAAACACTATCAGTAAGTTGGAGTCATTACCCAGCGACTGGTCGATGACGTCACGCAAATCAAAACGCGCCCGGAGGGGATGATTCGTATTGGTTGCAGTTTTGGTTTTGGGCGCAGCCATATTGCGCCAGCCATTACCGAACTTATGCGCAATTATCCTGAGTTACAGGTGCATTTTGAATTGTTCGATCGGCAAATTGATTTAGTGCAGGATAATATTGATCTGGATATTCGTATTAATGACGAAATTCCTGATTATTATATTGCGCATCTGTTAACGAAAAATAAAAGAATATTATGCGCAGCACCTGAGTATCTGCAAAAATATCCGCAGCCACAATCATTACAGGAATTAAGTCGTCATGACTGTCTGGTGACCAAAGAGCGCGATATGACCCACGGAATATGGGAGTTGGGGAACGGTCAGGAGAAAAAATCGGTGAAGGTTAGCGGGCATCTTTCCTCCAATAGCGGCGAGATAGTGTTGCAATGGGCGCTGGAGGGCAAAGGGATTATGCTGCGTTCCGAGTGGGATGTGTTGCCGTTTCTGGAGAGTGGCAAACTGGTGCAAGTATTGCCGGAGTATGCACAAAGCGCCAATATCTGGGCTGTTTACCGGGAGCCGCTCTATCGCAGCATGAAATTACGTGTCTGCGTGGAATTTCTGGCGGCATGGTGCCAGCAACGGCTGGGCAAGCCCGATGAAGGCTATCAGGTCATGTAGATCCACCAGAAATCACTCGGGATCCTTTTCGCGCTTTCTTTTGAATTTCGTCCAGATTTTTGTCTCCTGACGACGCCACAGACGCTGGATGTTGTCATGATGACGCAGCAGGATCAGGCAAGAGAGCATCGAAACCGGGAAGGTGAATTGTGGCTTAAACCACCAGACATAAAACGGAGCAATCAATGCACTGACAATCGCTCCCAGCGACGAGTATCCGCTCAATAGCACGGTCAGTAACCAGGTTCCCGCCATTACTCCGGTGAGATCCCAGCCAATGGGTGCGATGGCACCAAAAGCGGTAGCAACGCCTTTTCCTCCTTTAAATCCGAAGAAAACGGGCCAGATGTGTCCAAGACAGGCGGCGATGGCAATTAAGCCTAGCCAGAAGGGGCTGACACCTAATTCATACGCGCCCCAGACGGGCAACATTCCTTTCAGAACGTCGAAAATCAGTACTGTTACGGCTGCTCCCTTGCCACCGATACGTAACACATTGGTTGCGCCTGGATTGCCGGAGCCGCTGGTTCGCGGATCGGGCAGCCCACACAAGCGGCAAACCAGAATGGCACTGGAAATGGAGCCGCAGAGGTACGCGATGAGGATCATTCCAGGCGCGATTGCACTCATAAGCTGTTCCGTTTTGAAAATTCGTGTTCAACGATGAATCTGTGGATAATACGCACATTTCGCCGGAAGTGGTATTCGGTTAGCCAAAAAGCAGGCAGGACGTGATGGATATTGTATTTATAGAGCAACTTTCGGTAATCACCACTATTGGTGTTTACGACTGGGAACAGACCATCGAACAGAAGTTAGTGTTCGATATCGAAATGGCATGGGATAACCGTAAAGCGGCGAAAAGTGATGATGTGGCGGATTGCCTCAGTTACGCTGACATTGCAGAAACGGTGGTCAGCCACGTCGAGGGGGCGCGTTTTGCGCTGGTGGAACGCGTGGCTGAAGAGGTGGCGGAGCTGCTGTTAGCACGCTTCAACTCGCCGTGGGTGCGCATCAAACTCAGCAAGCCAGGCGCAGTGGCGCGGGCGGCGAATGTTGGTGTAATCATTGAGCGTGGCAATAATCTGAAAGAAAATAATTAATTTTACAGCTGTTAAACCAAACGGTTATAACCTGGTCTTACTGCAGTAGTCCGGACAAGCGGTACATTTTAATAATTTAGGGGTTTATTGATGAGCGATATGCACTCGCTGCTGATAGCGGCAATATTGGGTGTGGTCGAAGGATTGACAGAATTTCTGCCGGTATCCAGCACGGGCCATATGATTATTGTCGGTCACTTGTTGGGGTTCGAGGGCGACACGGCGAAAACCTTTGAAGTTGTGATCCAGTTAGGATCAATTCTGGCGGTAGTAGTGATGTTCTGGCGGCGTCTGTTTGGCCTGATTGGCATCCACTTTGGCCGCCCGTTGCAGCACGAAGGAGAAAGCAAAGGTCGTTTAACGCTGATCCACATTTTGCTGGGGATGATTCCGGCGGTGGTACTGGGGCTGTTGTTCCACGACACGATTAAGTCATTGTTTAACCCGATAAATGTGATGTATGCACTGGTCGTTGGCGGTTTGTTGCTGATTGCCGCCGAATGCCTGAAGCCGAAAGAGCCGCGTGCGCCGGGTCTTGATGATATGACCTATCGTCAGGCGTTTATGATTGGCTGTTTCCAGTGTCTGGCGCTGTGGCCGGGTTTCTCCCGTTCCGGGGCCACCATTTCAGGTGGGATGCTGATGGGCGTGAGCCGTTACGCTGCTTCCGAGTTCTCGTTCCTGCTGGCGGTACCGATGATGATGGGCGCAACGGCGCTCGATCTCTACAAAAGCTGGGGCTTCCTGACAACCGGCGATATCCCGATGTTTGCCGTTGGGTTTATCACCGCTTTTGTGGTGGCACTGATAGCGATTAAAACCTTCCTGCAATTGATTAAGCGCATTTCGTTTATCCCGTTCGCCATTTATCGCTTTATTGTGGCGGCTGCGGTGTACGTCGTGTTCTTTTGATTGAGAAAAGGTTCGGGAGCAGGCCTGGTTTTCTCCCTCGCTCTGTAGGGAGAGGGCCGGGGTGGGGGTGATTGTTCGCACCGGTGCTGGTCTGTTCCCCTCACCCTCTCCCCGAAGGGGCGAGGGGATGGTTCGTGTTAACGTTTAGTTTTATACTCAGTCAGGCTTTGGGCAACGTTGTTCCTTCCAACTGGCTACCGCCGCAATCCGCCGTCGGGTCAGCTCCTCGCGAATCTCCACACCTTTAAATCCCGCTTCAACGACCGCTTTTGTCGGCACTGACTGCGCCACTTCCCAGGCTTCGCGCAACCAACGGCCTTGCGGGTAGTCCGCTGATTCAAAACCGGTTCTGCCGCGTACGTCAGCCTCGCTGGTCAGCGCCAGTTGCTCGACACGCTGCGGTTTACGCCAGGCATCGATGGAATCAAATAATTTGACGATGGTTTTTGGGTTCAGCATTGGGAAGGTGTGGATGAGATCGTGAAACTCAGCCACCAGTCTGGCTAAATCGCGAATTTCATTTGGCACGCGCAGACGCTGGCATAGTTGTTCCACTAACTTAACACCCGCCGGGCCATGCCCATGATGACGCGGCCAAAGTTCTGGCGGCGTCAGTCCTTTACCGAGATCGTGGCATAAAGTTGCGAAACGGACATCAACCTGCGGACTCAGCATCGCCGCCATTGAGAGCGTCATTAAGGTATGAATACCGGTGTCGATTTCCGGATGCCACCTGGCAGGGGCCGGAACGCCAAACAGGGCGTCAATTTCCGGGAATAAAACGCGAAGTGCACCGCAATCGCGCAGTACCTGGAAGAACACTTGGGGATTGCGGGTGGTGAGGGCGCTTTCCGTCTCTTTCCATACCCGTTCAGGCGTCAGGTGTTCCAGTTCACCCGCATGGGTCATCTCGCGCATCAGCGTCAGAGTTTCATCGGCAATACGAAAACCGAGGTGGGCATAACGCGCAGCAAAACGCGCCACGCGCAGAACGCGTAACGGATCTTCGCCAAAAGCGGGGGAAACATGGCGCAACAGACGATTTTGCAGATCGTCCAGACCGTTGTACGGGTCGATAATCTCGCCGTTATCGTCCTGGGCCAGCGCATTAATGGTCAGATCGCGACGCTTAAGATCATCTTCCAGCGTGACATCCGGTGCGGCATAGCAAGTAAAACCGGTGTAACCGGAACCGGATTTCCGTTCGGTACGTGCCAGCGCATACTCTTCATGCGTTTGCGGATGCAGAAACACAGGAAAATCGCGGCCTACCTGCTGGTAGCCCGCGTCGAGCATCTCCTGTGGCGTACTGCCGACCACCACCCAATCTCTGTCTTTGACCGGTAGCCCTAACAATGCATCCCGAACAGCACCACCGACCAGATAAATCTTCACGCCATCATCCCTTCGTCAAATACACAATTCCTAATAATAAGACAGTGCAACGAAGAAGGCGATTTAGTTCATCCAGCGATCTTTGCGTTTGCGCGTTGGGATCAGGTGTGGCAGTACCAGACCGAGCAGCAAGCCAAGCCCCAGCACGCCACCGCCATACATAAACCATTGCATGATGATGGTGCGCTGTTTGTCATCCAGCTGTACGCTGGCGGCATCGACCTTTTTCTGCGCGACAATCAGCTCGTTTTTCAATTTCTGATTTTCTTCTTTTAATCCGTTGATCACGCTGTCGCTCTGCGCCACTTTTTACTGCATTTCTGCGGTGCGCTGATTCCAGGTGTTATCGATATTGGTGAGTTTATCGGTCAGGGTTTTGACCTGATTTTCCAGATCTGGCACACGGGAGCGCAGGCTTGGCTCAGTGCTAAGTTGTTTCAACGGGATCCAGGCGGTACGGCCAGAGCTGTCTTTCACCTGGGCATAATTGGTGTTGGCGTCAGTTTGTAATAAGGTCACTTCCTCGCCGGCGTTAACCGTGCCCACGAGGCGATAATGATCTCCCGGACCGCTACGGACCCAGGTATTCAGTTCATCAGAAACATAGCGCGTTTCTTCAGCGTGTGAGACGGCAGTGGCGCTAAGTGCGAGTAAAGTTAATCCGATCAGGCGTAATTTTGGCATCAGGCTGTCGTTATTGTCATGGAAAGTGGAACGATAGTAGTGGCATCAGTGTCGCTACGCAAAGCATTCGACATCAATCGGAATCCTCTGTGTCAGGTCTTGCCACTGCTTCAAACTTTTACGCCCGTCAAATTGCCCGTTGCATGGCAATTTGACGCAAAATACTATCTACTGACAAAAAAGATCGCATTAAGTTCGCCGTTCATCGTCACTTATGTGACATAACCGATAAGTAAAGGCCATGGCTCAGGAAATCGAATTAAAGTTTATTGTTAATCACAGTGCCGTTGAGGCGTTGCGTGACCATCTCAATACGCTGGGCGGCGAGCACCATGACCCCGTGCAGTTGCTGAATATTTACTACGAAACGCCGGATAACTGGCTGCGTGGGCACGATATGGGCTTACGTATTCGTGGCGAAAACGGTCGCTATGAGATGACCATGAAAGTTGCAGGAAGAGTGACAGGCGGCTTACACCAGCGCCCGGAATATAACGTGGCGTTGAGCGAACCGACGCTCGACCTGGCGCAGTTACCGACGGAAGTCTGGCCGAACGGCGAATTGCCCGCCGATCTCGCTTCCCGCGTACAACCGCTGTTCAGCACCGATTTTTATCGCGAAAAATGGCTGGTGGCGGTCGATGACAGCCGAATTGAAATCGCTCTCGATCAGGGGGAGGTGAAAGCGGGGGAATTTGCTGAACCTATCTGTGAGCTGGAACTGGAACTGCTTAGCGGCGACACGCGCGCGGTGCTGAAACTGGCGAACCAACTGGTATCGCAAACCGGATTACGCCAGGGCAGCCTGAGCAAAGCGGCGCGTGGCTATCATCTGGCGCAGGGCAATCCGGCGCGTGAAATCAAACCGACCACCATTTTGCATGTTGCGGCAAAAGCCGATGTGGAACAGGGGCTGGAAGCGGCGCTCGAGCTGGCGTTAGCGCAATGGCAGTATCATGAAGAACTGTGGGTACGCGGCAACGATGCGGCGAAAGAACAGGTGCTGGCAGCCATTGGTCTGGTCCGTCATACACTGATGCTGTTCGGTGGTATTGTGCCGCGCAAAGCGAGCACTCACTTACGTGATTTGCTGACTCAATGCGAAGCGACCATCGCTTCTGCGGTTTCTGCCGTGACGGCGGTCTACTCTACCAAAACGGCAATGGCGAAGCTGGCGTTGACCGAATGGCTGGTAAGCAAAGCCTGGCAGCCGTTTTTAGATGCCAAAGCGCAGAGTAAAATGAGCGATTCCTTCAAACGCTTTGCCGATATCCATCTTTCCCGCCATGCCGCTGAACTGAAAAGCGTTTTCTGCCAGCCGTTGGGCGATCGCTACCGTGACCAGTTGCCACGTCTGACGCGTGATATTGACTCAATACTGTTGCTGGCGGGTTACTATGATCCTGTCGTCGCGCAAGCCTGGCTGGAGAACTGGCAGGGGCTGCGTCACGCTATTGCGACCGGGCAACGCATTGAAATTGAACATTTCCGTAATGAGGCAAACAATCAGGAACCGTTCTGGTTGCACAGCGGAAAACGTTAATCAGGCAAGGATAAAATCGCTTATGAAGCCGCTCTCTTCACCGTTACAGCAGTACTGGCAGACGGTTGTTGAGCGGCTGCCAGAGCCTTTAGCCGAGAAATCACTTAGCACACAGGCGAAGTCAGTACTTACTTTCAGTGATTTTGTGCAGGACAGCGTGATTGCGCATCCAGAGTGGCTGACGGAACTGGAAAGCCAATCGCCGCAGGCTGATGAATGGCAGCATTACGCGGCATGGTTGCAGGAGGCGCTCAGCAATGTGAGTGACGAAGCCGGGTTAATGCGCGAGCTGCGGCTATTCCGGCGGCGCATTATGGTGCGCATCGCCTGGGCGCAAACGCTGGCTTTGGTTACTGAAGAGAGCATATTGCAGCAGCTCAGCCATCTGGCGGAGACGCTGATTGTCGCCGCGCGTGACTGGCTGTATGACGCTTGCTGCCGCGAGTGGGGAACGCCGTGCAATGCGCAGGGCGAAGCGCAACCGCTGCTGATTTTAGGCATGGGTAAGCTGGGCGGTGGGGAACTGAATTTCTCCTCAGATATCGATCTGATTTTTGCCTGGCCGGAACATGGTTGTACGCAGGGCGGACGCCGGGAACTGGATAACGCGCAGTTTTTTACCCGCATGGGGCAGCGGCTGATTAAAGTGTTGGATCAACCAACGCAGGATGGCTTCGTCTATCGCGTGGATATGCGGCTGCGTCCGTTTGGCGAAAGTGGCCCGCTGGTGCTGAGCTTTGCCGCGTTGGAGGATTATTACCAGGAGCAGGGGCGCGACTGGGAGCGTTACGCGATGGTCAAGGCGCGGATTATGGGCGATAGCGAAGGCGTCTATGCTAACGAGTTGCGTGCGATGCTGCGCCCGTTTGTTTTCCGTCGTTACATCGATTTCAGCGTGATTCAGTCGCTGCGCAACATGAAAGGGATGATTGCCCGTGAAGTGCGTCGACGTGGTTTGACCGACAATATCAAACTCGGCGCAGGCGGCATTCGCGAAATTGAATTTATCGTTCAGGTGTTCCAGCTCATTCGCGGTGGGCGCGAACCGTCGCTGCAGTCGCGCTCTTTACTGCCAACGCTCAGCGTCATTGCCGCGCTGCATCTGCTTTCTGAAAACGATGCTGAACAATTGCGAGTGGCATATCTGTTCCTGCGGCGTCTGGAAAACCTGCTGCAAAGCATTAACGACGAACAAACCCAAACGCTTCCTTCTGATGAGCTTAACCGTGCGCGGCTGGCGTGGGCGATGGACTTTGCTGACTGGCCGCAACTGACCGGGGCGCTGACCGCACATATGACCAATGTGCGCCGGGTGTTTAATGAATTGATTGGCGACGACGAAAGTGAAACTCAGGAAGAGTCGCTGTCGGAACAGTGGCGTGAGCTGTGGCAGGATGCGTTGCAGGAAGATGACACTACGCCAGTGCTAGCGCATCTTAGCGAGGATGATCGCAAACAGGTCCTAACGCTGATTGCTGATTTCCGCAAAGAGCTGGATAAGCGTACTATCGGGCCGCGAGGACGTCAGGTGCTCGACCATCTGATGCCACATCTGCTAAGTGATGTCTGTGCGCGTGAAGACGCTGCCGTTACGCTGTCGCGCATTACCGCCTTGCTGGTGGGGATTGTTACCCGCACCACCTATTTAGAATTGCTCAGTGAATTCCCTGCGGCGCTTAAACATTTGATTTCTCTGTGTGCCGCATCGCCGATGATTGCCAGCCAGCTGGCGCGTTATCCATTATTGCTGGATGAATTGCTCGATCCAAACACTCTTTACCAGCCGACGGCGACCGATGCCTACCGCGATGAGTTGCGCCAGTATTTGCTGCGCGTGCCGGAAGATGACGAAGAGCAACAGCTTGAGGCGCTGCGTCAGTTCAAACAGGCGCAGCTGTTACGCATCGCCGCAGCGGATATCGCTGGTACGCTACCGGTGATGAAAGTGAGCGATCACTTAACCTGGCTGGCAGAGGCTATGATAGATGCCGTCGTTCAGCAGGCGTGGGTTCAAATGGTGGCCCGCTACGGTAAGCCAAATCACCTCAACGATCGCGAAGGCCGTGGTTTTGCGGTGGTCGGCTACGGCAAGCTGGGCGGCTGGGAGTTAGGCTACAGTTCCGATCTTGACCTGATCTTCCTCCATGATTGCCCAATGGATGCGATGACTGACGGCGAGCGGGAAATCGACGGGCGACAGTTTTATCTGCGTCTGGCGCAACGCATTATGCATCTGTTCAATACGCGAACCTCTTCCGGCATTTTGTATGAAGTGGATGCACGACTGCGTCCGTCCGGGGCGGCGGGAATGCTGGTGACATCCGCAGAAGCATTTGCTGATTATCAGAAAAACGAGGCCTGGACGTGGGAGCATCAGGCGCTGGTGCGTGCGCGTGTAGTGTACGGCGATCCGCAGCTCACCGCGCACTTTGACGCAGTGCGTCGCGAGATTATGACGCTGCCGCGTGAAGGTAAAACTCTGCAAACGGAAGTGCGGGAAATGCGCGAGAAAATGCGCGCTCATCTCGGCAATAAACATCGTAATCGCTTTGATATCAAAGCCGATGAAGGCGGAATTACCGATATCGAATTTATTACCCAATATCTGGTGTTGCGCTACGCTCATGAAAAACCGAAGTTAACGCGCTGGTCAGACAACGTGCGTATTCTGGAGCTGCTGGCGCAAAACGACATTATGGAAGAGCAGGAAGCGATGGCGCTGACCCGTGCTTACACGACGCTGCGCGATGAACTTCATCATCTGGCATTACAGGAATTGCCGGGCCATGTGTCGGAGGATTGCTTCACCGCAGAGCGTGATCTGGTGCGGGCAAGCTGGCAGAAGTGGCTGGTGGAAGAATGAAGTATGGTATTATCGCGCGCAAATTTTGAATCTCTCAGGAGACAGGAATGAAAGTAACGCTGTCAGAGTTTGAACGTGCAGGAGTGATGGTGGTTGGTGATGTAATGCTGGATCGTTACTGGTACGGTCCCACCAGCCGTATCTCGCCGGAAGCGCCGGTGCCCGTGGTTAAAGTGAATACCATCGAAGAACGTCCGGGCGGCGCGGCTAACGTGGCGATGAATATCGCTTCTCTCGGTGCTAATGCACGCCTGGTCGGGTTGACGGGCATTGACGATGCAGCGCGCGCGCTGAGTAAATCTCTGGCCGACGTCAACGTCAAATGCGACTTCGTTTCTGTACCGACGCATCCGACCATCACCAAATTACGGGTACTTTCCCGCAACCAACAGCTGATCCGTCTGGATTTCGAAGAAGGTTTCGAAGGCGTTGATCCGCAGCCGCTGCACGAGCGGATTAATCAGGCGCTGAGTTCGATTGGCGCGCTGGTGCTTTCTGACTACGCCAAAGGTGCGCTGGCAAGCGTACAGCAGATGATCCAACTGGCGCGTAAAGCGGGCGTTCCGGTGCTGATTGATCCAAAAGGTACCGATTTTGAGCGCTACCGCGGCGCTACGCTGTTAACGCCGAATCTCTCGGAATTTGAAGCTGTTGTCGGTAAATGTAAGACCGAAGAAGAGATTGTTGAGCGCGGCATGAAACTGATTGCCGATTACGAACTCTCGGCTCTGTTAGTGACCCGTTCCGAACAGGGTATGTCGCTGCTGCAACCGGGTAAAGCGCCGCTGCATATGCCAACCCAGGCGCAGGAAGTGTATGACGTTACCGGTGCGGGCGACACGGTGATTGGCGTCCTGGCGGCAACGCTGGCAGCGGGTAATTCGCTGGAAGAAGCCTGCTTCTTTGCCAATGCGGCGGCTGGCGTGGTGGTCGGCAAACTGGGAACCTCCACGGTTTCGCCGATCGAGCTGGAAAATGCAGTGCGTGGGCGCGCAGATACCGGCTTTGGCGTGATGACCGAAGAGGAACTGAAGCTGGCCGTAGCGGCAGCGCGTAAACGCGGCGAAAAGGTGGTAATGACCAACGGTGTCTTTGACATCCTGCACGCCGGGCACGTCTCCTATCTGGCAAATGCTCGCAAACTGGGTGACCGTCTGATTGTCGCTGTGAACAGCGATGCCTCCACCAAACGGCTGAAAGGGGATTCCCGCCCCGTTAACCCGCTCGAACAGCGTATGATTGTGCTGGGCGCACTGGAAGCGGTCGACTGGGTGGTGTCGTTTGAAGAAGACACGCCGCAGCGCTTGATCGCCGGGATCCTGCCAGATTTACTGGTGAAGGGCGGCGACTATAAACCAGAAGAGATCGCCGGGAGTAAAGAAGTCTGGGCCAACGGCGGCGAAGTGCTGGTGCTCAACTTCGAAGACGGTTGCTCGACCACTAACATCATCAAGAAGATCCAACAGGATAAAAAAGGCTAACCGGAAAGCGGTTCACAGATCTCGCTTCGTAGCAGGCAGGCCTATTGACGCTGTTGTTTTTTCAACCTAAAGTAAAGGAACAAGGGTAAGGGAGGATTTCTCCCCCCTCTGATCAGTTGTTAGTAAGTCGGGAAACTTAACAGTAACAACACAACCAGTATGATGACGAACTTCATCATAACCCTTTCCTTCTATAAGGCCCCTTCCTCGGGAGGGGCTTTCCCGTTTCAGCCCCTTGCTGACTCCCCGATTGTTGATGAGCGCCGGACCCCGCGCAACGCTTTCCCTGAAGCAGTTTTGCCTTCCCCGAGCGGTCACGCAAAACGCTGCAACGTCCTGAGCATTTGCACCTTTTAGCGGAACGCAGATATAAAAAATCCCCGGCTTTTTGGGCCAGGGATATGTGTTAATGAAACCTTCTTGACGCTGATTTTTTTTCAACCTAAAGTAAAGGAACAAGGGTGAGGGAGGATTTCTCCCCCCTCTGATTGGCTGTTAATAAGCTGCGAAACTTACGAGTAACAACACAATCAGTATGATGACGAGCTTCATCATAACCCTTTCCTTCTGTAAGGCCCCTTCCTCGGGAGGGGCTTTCCCGTTTCAGCCCTTTGCTGACTCCCCGATTGTTGATGAGCGCCGGACCTCGCGCAACGCTTTCCCAGAGGCAGTTTTGCCTTCCCCGAGCGGTCACGCAAAACGTTGCAACGACCTGATCATTTGCAGTTTTTAGCGGAACGCAGATATAAAAAATCCCCGGCTTTTTGTGCCAGGGACGTTCATAGCTGAAAATTTATTCTACGTTTTCGGCGACGGGAGTTGTTGAGGTTAAGGGTGAAGTCAATGCCGCCAGTGAGCCGCCTGAAACGCCAATTTCATTGAGCAAGGAGTCAATCAGCGGTGCCTGTGTGCGGTAAGAGAGAGCGGCTGATAATGCTTGTTCCGCCAGGTTTCCGCCCCCCACATTACCCGTGTTTGCATCACCCGCAGCGCTGCCACGATTCAGACCATCGACCTGAATAATCTTGATACCGTCAATAGATTTCATCGGCTCAACGGATTTTTCTATTACCGCAGGTAGCGCCTGCAACAAGGCCAGTTTGAATTTAAGGCTGGTTTGTTCATCAGAAAGTACGTTGATAGCATCGTTCAGCGCACGTTGTGCTTCTGCTTCCGCCAGACCCTTTTTACGTGTAGCTTCGGCTAACTCAACGATAGCCGCCGCCTGCATCTCTGCGGCTTCTTTTTCTGCTTTCGCCCGCACGGTCAGTTCAACCGCTTTGGTTTCTGCATCCTGCGCGGCAGCGATTAGGGCAACTTGTTTAGCACGATCGGCTTCTGCGGTCTGGCGAGTGGTTTCTACGTTTTGTTGCGCACTTACTGCTTCTGCGAGTGCAAGGTTAGCACGCGCTTCTGCCTGGGACTGTTGTTCCGATTTGGCGGCAATAGCGATCGATTTCGTCTGGTTGGCGATTTCGGTGACCTGCTGCTGTTCGATCTCTTTAATACGAACTTCACGTTCAGCCTCAACCTTTCTTGAGCGGACGGCCTGCTCGCGCTCGATCTCCGTTTCCTGAATTTGTCGTTCAGCCAGAATTCGCGTCTGCTCTGCTTCACGACGACGTTCAGCTTCAAAAGCCGCAATACGTGCATTCTGTTCGGCAGTACGGGTTTTAACCTGCTGCTCCTGCTCAAGCGTCATAAACGCTTCTTGTTGTTCAATCTCCAACTTGCGCGAAAGTGCATCACGGTTTTTCTCACGCACCGCAACTTCTACATCCTGTTCAACTTCGTTACGTTCGCGACGACGGCGCTCCGTCTCCTGAATCAGTTTGGTTAAACCTTCGGCGTCAAAGGCATTGTTCGGATTGAAATGTTCTTTCGAGGTCTGGTTAAAGTTGGTAAGTGAAACGCTTTCCAGCTCAAGACCGTTTTTCGACAGGTCTTCTGCGACAGTATTTTGTACTCCCTGCACGAAGTTCTCGCGGGTATCCTGTAACTCATGCATGGTCATTTGTGCAGCTGTTGCACGGAGGGCATCGACAAATTTATCTTCAACCAACATACGTAAGTCTTCTGGTGATAGCGTGCGTTGCCCCAACGTCTGCGCCGCAGTGGCGATGCCTTCTACAGACGGTTTTACCCGTACAAAGAAAGCGACTACTACATCGACACGCATACGATCTTTCGTAATCAGGCTATCAATGGTTGAGCGGCTGACTTCCAGCTTCAGAGTATTCATATTGATGGGGATTATTTCATGAAAGATCGGCATCACGATTGCGCCACCGCTCATCACCACTTTTTGCCCACCTAAACCAGTACGAACAAAAGCTTGCTCTGCCGAAGCGCGACGATAGAGCCTGGCGAAAATAATTCCAATAATAAACAGAATGCATACGGCAATAATCGCGGTAAACATCCAGGAGGGGGTAATGCTGCCAACTTACTGATTTAGTGTATGATGGTGATTTTAAGGTGCTTGCGTGGCTTCCATTTCCATCAGATGTCCTTCCTGCTCCGCTACTGAAGGCGTGGTGCGTAACGGCAAAAGCACTGCCGGACATCAGCGCTATCTCTGCTCTCATTGCCGTAAAACATGGCAACTACAGTTCACTTACACCGCCTCTCAGCCCGGTAC
>NZ_MDGW01000013.1:0-13777 GCF_001712525.1 Shigella sp. FC1661 | reverse complement strand
GGCTCCGGAAGACGGTTGTTGCGCACGTATTCGGTGAACGCACTATGGCGACGCAGGGGCGTCTTATGAGCTTGCTGTCACCCTTTGACGTGGTGATATGGATGACGGATGGCTGGCCACTGTATGAATCCCGCCTGAAGGGAAAGCTGCACGTAATCAGCAAGCGATATACGCAGCGAATTGAGCGGCATAACCTGAATCTGAGGCAGCACCTGGCACGGCTGGGACGGAAGTCGCTGTCGTTCTCAAAATCGGTGGAGCTGCATGACAAAGTCATCGGGCATTATCTGAACATAAAACACTATCAATAAGTTGGAGTCATTACCTATCGCTAGCACCAGGTATAACCAACGAAACATTGCCATAGTTTGCTTTGCCCCCTTCGCAGGGGGCTTTTTTATACGGTTATTCACCGGATTGCGACTTCCGGATCTGGCTCATGAGTAATGCGATTACGTAAGTCGCGGCGCATAATTTCTATTATCCAGAACCAGAAAATATGCCCCAGGATTTCAGAGGCATATTCGTCAAAAGGCAATTGAGTGAGCGGCGGCGTTAAATTCAGCACCGGGCAAAATATACCGTGGACTGCCACTGTCACAATAAGCCCTGCTAATATCCCCTGCCATAATTTCACTTTCGGGAAAATTTCCGCGACAATACAATACCCTATCGCAAAAACCAGTGAGAAGATGATATGCGTCACCATCACCGGGTTGATAATATGTTCCGAGAATGTATACACAGTTTGGGTTGGGTCGATACCTAAATAATCCCGTAGAAAGATATACGGCGGGTTAAATTCATCGCGACCACCGGAAAATGTGCGCGGTGGCAAGGGGACTTCCGCTCCCCATTTAACAAATGCTGAAATAATTCCTGAAAGTACACCCACAAGTAACGCAACGCCATAGCGGCGACGTTGCGGATCCGTTCTGACAAACAATCCATTGATAGCCATAAAAACACCTGTTGTTTATACGATTTTTTAACTGAAGCGGCCCCGGAATCAGACCAATTACATCCCGCAGGAGGTAATAATTCCGGGGCGCACTGCTTACTTCTGCCCGTAATAGGCGTTAGGACCGTGCTTACGCATGAAGTGTTTATTCATGAGGAAGCTGTCGATGTGATTCAGTTGTGGGTTAATACTGCGCGCAATCCACGCCATTTTCGCCACTTCTTCCATCACCACCGCGTTATGCACCGCGTCGTGGGCATCTTTCCCCCAGGCGAACGGCCCGTGCTGATACACCACAATTCCCGGCGTATGCAGCGGCTCGGCGTCACCCAGCGTTTCGATAATCACTTTGCCGGTGTTCAGTTCATACTCGCCCTGCACCTCTTCTTCGCTTAATCCACGCGTACACGGGATGTCGCCAAAGAAGTAGTCGGCGTGCGTGGTGCCTAACGCCGGGATCGCCAGCCCCGCCGGCGCCCATGCGGTGGCATGAGTGGAATGGGTATGGACAATGCCGCCGAGCGACGGGTAACGACGGTAGAGTTCAAGATGCGTCGCGGTGTCAGAAGACGGGCGATACTTCCCTTCTACCACCTTGCCGCTCATATCGACCACCACCATATCGTCTGCTTTCATGGTTTCGTAGGCAACGCCGCTGGGCTTGATCACCACCAGCCCGCGTTCGCGGTCGATAGCGCTGACGTTGCCCCAGGTAAAGGTCACCAGCCCATAGCGCGGCAGATCCATGTTGGCTTCAAACACCTGCTGTTTTAGCTTTTGCATTATGCCGCCTCCACCATGCCTGCTTTGGCCATGCGCGCTTTCACCCAATCACGCGCTTTCACCACTTCTGCCGCCGGGTCTTCCGCCGTTTCGCTCCACATCTCAATCAGGTACGGCCCGCAATAGCCACTCTGTTTGAGCGTTTCGAAGCAACGTTCGAAATCCACCACACCTTCGCCAAATGGCACGTTTTTGAAGACGCCCGGTTTGGTGTCTTTCACATGCACCGCGACGATATGCCCGATTCCGGCCTGCAACTCCATCTGCACATCGTTGTCCCACGCCGACAGGTTGCCGATATCTGGGTAGAGCTGGAACCACGGGTTGTTGAGATAGTGCGCGTAACCCAGCGCCTTGCTGATGGAGTTCATCAACGGATAATCCATGATCTCCATCGCCAGCGTCACCTGCGCGCGGCTCGCCATCTCAACGCTCTCTTTCAGGCCGTCACGGAAATGACGACGCGTTTCGTTATTGGCTTCCTGATAGTAAACGTCATAGCCCGCCAGCTGGATCACGCGAATGCCAACGTCCTGGGCGAACTGGATGGCTTTACGCATAATCTCCAGCCCCTGCGCCCGCACCGCGTCATCTTCGCTGCCCAACGGGAAACGACGATGGGCAGAAAGGCACATGGACGGCACACGCACGCCGGTTTCAACAATCGCATTCACCAGCGCCAGACGCTGCTCGCGGCTCCAGTCGAGGCGCGACAGGCGCTCGTCAGTTTCATCTACCGACATCTCGACAAAATCGAAGCCCAACGTTTTTGCCAGTCGCAGGCGTTCCAGCCAGCACTCCCCGGCGGGGAGCGCTTTTTCATAGATGCCAAGCGGGATTTGTTTGGACAACATATCCGCTCCTTAGCCCCACAGTTCGGCGATGGAACGTTTGAACTGACGCGCGGCTTCAACCGGAGAAGCGGCATCACGGATGCTGCGACCGGCGATAAACACATGAATTGGAATGCCTTTGAACAGCGGCAGATCTTCCAGCACCAGGCCACCGGTGACGGTGACTTTGAAGCCCATATCGGAAAGACGTTTGATCGCAGTGATATCGGCTTCACCCCACGCCAGCGGCCTGCGCGTCACGGCTGCGGTGATAAACCACCTGCTGAATACCTGCGTCGCGCCACTGTTGCGCCTGTTCCCAGGTCCAGTAACCGGTCAGTTCGATCTGCACGTCGCCGTTAAACTCTTTTGCTACGTCCAGCGCACCTTTGGCGGTGTTGATATCCGCACAACAAATCACGGTCACCCAGTCAGCGTTGGCTTCGAAGCACATACGAGAAAGAATTTTGCCCGCATCGGCAATTTTGGCGTCTGCCAGCACGATTTTGTGCGGGTAGAGCGCTTTCAGATCGCGAACCGCACGCACGCCTTCGCCCACGCACAGAATGGTACCCACTTCGATAATGTCGACTTCTTCGGCAATCAGGCGAGTGGTTTCGTAGGCGCTATCCATAGTCTGGTTGTCCAGCGCGACTTGCAACATCGGTAATGACATCTTCAATTCCTTCTTAAGCTGCCGCGTTGGTGCGGTCAATGAGATCCAGTACTTCCTGCTCGGTACGGCAGGCACGTAAACGGTCGAAATTTTCTTCATCTTCAAACAGGTTGACGATCTGCATGATGCCCACTTCCTGGTGCGTGTTGGCATCGACCGCCGCCATGGTGATGAGGATATCCACCGGGTCGTTATCTTCGTGGTTGAACTCCAGCGGCTTTTTCAGCGTCACCAGCGCAAAACCGGTTTTCTTAACGCCCTCTTCCGGGCGACCGTGCGGCATTGCCAGGCCTGGTGCGAGCACAAAGTACGGACCGTGCTGTTCAACCGCATCCAGAATCGTCTGGTAGTAACGCGGCTCGACAACATCCGCCGCCACCAGCAGGTCAACGCCGATTTTTACTGCGTCCTGCCATGTCTCAGCTTCAGCCTGCAGGCGGATGGATTTATTCTCCGCCAGCGAATCACGTAATTTCATGGCGCGTCCTTACTTCACATCCTGCGGGAAATGCGCTTTGATCACTTCCAGCAGTTTCGGGCCAAAGTCGGCAGGAGAGAGCATGTTGCGCACGCCAACCACGTATTTGTTGCCGGTCACGGTGATTTCGCCCGCAATGTGCGTAGAAGCGATGATGATATCCGCGCCGCTCAACTCGCTTTTGTATTCGCCAACCGCGCAGCTATTTACCGTGTGGTCAATGTTTGATTGGGTTAAAAACTGGTCCACTTTCATCTTCATGATCATGGAACTGCCTTGTCCGTTGCCACACACAGCCAGAATACGTACGGTCATAATCAAAACTCCTTATTAAGCAGACTGTTCTGCCAGTTGTTTTTCTGCATCTTCTTCTGCGCGCAGTGCGCGGCCAGCGAAGAACATATAAGCCAGTGCAATTACAATGATGACGGCCATAAAGGCGATACCGATGGAGAAGAAGCCCTGCATCATCGGCGGTGCCAGAATCGACCAGTCCGCCATGCCCATCCAGGCGCTCATACCGGTGAGTTTCACCGCCCAGACGCAGCCAAAGATTTCAATCATCCCCATCACCAGACATATCTTCAGCGCCGCACGCCAGCCGCCGAAGTGGTTAGCGAACACGCCGATGGTGGCGTTGGAGAAGAACATCGGGATAAAGCCGGGAATAATCAGGATCGAGGAACCGCAGGCGACCAGGATGCCAACCGCAATCAGCTGACCGATGGTGCCCCACATAAAGCCCCAAACCACGGCGTTCGGCGCGAAGCTATAGATAGCCGCACAGTCAATCGCCAGAACCGCACCAGGGATCAGGCGCTGGGAGATACCGTTAAATGCTTCAGAGAGTTCCGCCACAAACATGCGCACCCCTGAATGATGATGAAGATCGCCACCGCGAAGGAGAAACCAGTTTGCAGGATGTACACCGTCCAGTTCACTTTGCCTGCCATCGCCTGCACGGTGTCGATACCGAAGGAGAGCAGAATGGCACCAAAGAAGATGGTCATCACAATCGCCGTGGAGACGATGTTGTCGTGGAAAATATTCAGCCAGCCTGGCAGTTTGAGGTCTTCAACGCTTTCCTCTTTTTTGCCGAGGAACGGCGCAACTTTATAGGCAATCCATGATGCAAACTGTTGCTGGTGACCGATGGAGAAACCGCAGCCGTCCGTCACTTCCTGAGTCGGCTTGTACATCATGTTGGAGGTAATGCCCCAGTAGAGCGAAACCAGAATCGCCGTGCAGATAATGGTTGTCCACATGGAGTAGCCGAAAATAAACAACGTAACGGCAATCAGCCCCGCCTGCTGGAACATGATATGACCAGTCAGCATGATGGTACGAATACCGGTAATGCGACGCAGCAGCACGTAACAGATGTTCAGCGCCAGCGCTAACAACACCGCGTAACCTACCCAGCTATAGGCATCGCCCATGCGGTCGATGGTTGCCATCATCGACGCGTAAGTATCGGAAATTGCGCCGTTAATGCCGTAGACTTCGGACATTTTCGCCACCACCGGTTTGAAGGTGCTGGTGAGGATGCCGGACCCTGCCTGCAACAACATGAAACCAATTATGGTTTTAATCGTGCCTTTAATAATAACGCTGACACTTTTGCGCAGTAGGATGTAGCCCAGACAGGTCACAATACCCAGCAACAACGGGGCATTGGTCATGACCTGGTTAAAAAACACGGTAAAGATGTTGTAGAGACGATCTCCTGAAGAAGAGGTAACCGGGTATTCCGCACACCCGGAATGTTGTGCACTCACTATAATTTTCAAAAGTAATCACAACAAGATTATTTATGATTAAATGTGGCGCGACCCGTAAATAATTCCATACGGATAGAGTGGGATTCACACAACGAAACAATTATTTATTTAAATTCATTTAGTTAATTTAACTACACATTCCATTAAATCTTTCCACACTCAAAATCAACAACAACTTCCCTGGCAAAAAGTCAAAAAATGGTCATTGCCTTCCTGAAAAAATAGTGTCAGGATTAATCAAAACCAATCACATATTGATTCGAATTGAACTATCATGAAGGTAAATGGCGATGAGTAAAGTGAAAAGTATCACCCGAGAATCCTGGATCCTGAGCACTTTCCCGGAGTGGGGTAGCTGGCTGAATGAAGAAATTGAACAAGAGCAGGTCGCCCCTGGCACATTTGCGATGTGGTGGCTAGGCTGCACCGGGATCTGGTTGAAATCAGAAGGTGGCACCAACGTTTGCGTTGATTTCTGGTGCGGCACTGGCAAACAAAGTCACGGTAACCCGTTAATGAAACAGGGTCACCAGATGCAGCGCATGGCTGGCGTGAAAAAACTGCAGCCAAACCTACGCACCACCCCGTTTGTTCTTGATCCGTTTGCGATTCGCCAGATCGACGCGGTACTGGCGACTCACGATCACAACGATCATATCGACGTTAACGTCGCTGCTGCCGTGATGCAGAACTGTGCTGATGACGTACCATTCATTGGACCGAAAACCTGCGTTGATTTGTGGATTGGCTGGGGCGTACCGAAAGAGCGTTGCATCGTGGTCAAACCGGGCGATGTGGTGAAAGTGAAAGACATTGAAATTCATGCGCTTGATGCTTTCGACCGTACTGCACTGATCACCCTGCCTGCCGATCAAAAAGCGGCTGGCGTACTGCCGGACGGCATGGACGATCGCGCGGTGAACTATCTGTTCAAAACGCCTGGCGGCTCCCTGTATCACAGCGGCGACTCCCACTACTCTAACTATTATGCGAAGCACGGTAACGAACATCAGATCGACGTGGCTTTAGGTTCATACGGCGAAAACCCGCGCGGTATCACCGACAAAATGACCAGCGCCGATATGCTGCGTATGGGTGAAGCCCTGAATGCGAAAGTGGTTATCCCGTTCCACCACGATATCTGGTCAAACTTCCAGGCCGCTCCGCAAGAGATCCGCGTGCTGTGGGAGATGAAAAAAGATCGTCTGAAGTATGGCTTCAAGCCGTTTATCTGGCAGGTTGGCGGCAAATTTACCTGGCCACTGGATAAAGACAACCTCGAGTACCACTATCCGCGCGGTTTCGATGATTGCTTCACTATTGAACCGGATCTGCCGTTCAAGTCATTCCTGTAATCTGTCGTTTATACCGGATAGCGTGGAGAAGTTCGCGCTATCCGGCGTAGTATTTCCTGGCTATTTCAAATATCATCTAAAAAAATCAAATTTTATCGGAATAGCTCATGACTGAAGCACAAAGACATCAAATCCTCCTGGAAATGCTCGCACAATTGGGCTTTGTGACCGTTGAGAAAGTCGTTGAGCGTCTGGGAATTTCGCCTGCCACTGCGCGACGCGATATCAATAAACTTGACGAAAGCGACAAACTCAAAAAGGTGCGCAATGGCGCAGAAGCTATTACCCAACAGCGCCCGCGCTGGACGCCGATGAATCTGCATCAGGCGCAGAATCACGATGAAAAAGTACGTATTGCTAAAGCGGCCTCGCAGCTGGTTAATCCGGGCGAAAGCGTAGTCATCAACTGCGGCTCCACCGCGTTTCTGCTTGGGCGGGAAATGTGTGGCAAGCCAGTGCAAATCATCACTAATTATCTACCGCTGGCAAATTACCTGATCGATCAAGAACATGACAGCGTGATCATTATGGGTGGACAGTACAACAAAAGTCAGTCCATCACTTTAAGCCCGCAGGGCAGCGAAAACAGTCTCTATGCCGGGCACTGGATGTTTACCAGCGGAAAAGGGCTGACCGCAGAAGGGTTGTATAAAACCGATATGCTGACAGCAATGGCAGAGCAGAAGATGCTGAGCGTGGTAGGGAAACTGGTGGTACTGGTTGATAGCAGTAAGATTGGCGAACGCGCGGGAATGCTTTTTAACCGTGCCGATCAAATCGATATGCTTATCACCGGCAAAAATGCTAACCCGGAAATCCTGCAACAACTGGAAGCGCAAGGGGTCAGCATTCTGCGTGTTTAAAGATGCTGGCGGAAAAATGTCACGGCAGCATCTAACGCCTCAGGCGTAATGCGGTGACGCACGCCTGGCTGCCATGAACAGGTTAGCAGTTTATCCCGTCCCGTCTCGCTTAAGGCCTGCTGCAAACGTAGTGATTCGTCGGCAGGCACAACGTCATCCTCGAGGCCATGCCACAGCAGTAGAGGTCTGTCCCCAAGTTGTTCCAGGTGGTTTGTCGCTTCCCACTCTGCCAGCGGCGCGATAATGTTATTGAATTCATTCTGCTGTGCTGCCGTTTCAGGTATCAGCGGTGGAAACAGTGAACGGGCGAGCGATGTAAAATAGCCCGATCCCATCATGCTGGCGGTACATTTCACCGTGGGGTGGCGAGCGGTAATTCCCAGTGCCGTCATCGCGCCCATCGACGCGCCACCGACTGCCAGACGGTCATCAAGCAGCCAGTTTTCTTCGGCTATTGCCGCACGTAAAGTAGTGAATTCCTGCATACTTTGTAGCAAGATTTGCCAGAATTGATTTAACCGCCGCGCTTCGTCGCTACTAAAACGGCTACCGTGATCGGGCGCATCCGGCATGATCACCCGCAAACCAGCCTGCGCCAGCACAACGGCAAAATAGCTATACACCAGGCTGGATGAAGTAAAGCCGTGATAAAAAATTACGCACGGTAACGGGGTATCTTTTTGCCCGACAGGATAAGCATGAAGAACGGGAATATCTGCCAGCTCGCGTGATTCTATTTCAATCATCTGTCTCTCCTTTTTGTCTGGTATGACATGAAGAAATCCTTAGCACAAGTTTCTGCTGGCGGTATTAGTTCATAATGTTGAGATGTGGGTTACGCTTTCGTCACGTTTTCATTCGAAAATCGCGTACCAGGTAACAATTCGGGAACATTCCCCCAAAGTTAAATTAATAAGGCACTACACTATGGTTAGCAGGAAACGTAATAGCGTTATTTACCGGTTTGCCAGTTTATTATTGGTGTTGATGTTAAGTGCCTGTAGCGCACTGCAAGGTACGCCACAGCCAGCACCGCCAGTAACGAACCATCCGCAAGAGATTCGCCGCGACCAGACGCAAGGGTTACAGCGAATAGGTAGCGTTAGCACGATGGTTCGGGGTTCTCCGGATGACGCATTAGCAGAAATCAGAGCAAAAGCTGTCGCTGCAAAAGCTGATTATTACGTTGTCGTCATGGTGGACGAAACCATCGTGACAGGACAGTGGTATTCACAAGCCATTTTGTACCGTAAATAAATCAGACAACTTACATAGTCAGCTTTACATTGCTTTGCGTCCCTATGCGTTTACCTGTGCACAATAAATTACCGGCTGGAAGCCTGGGCGTTTATTACCGCGATGGAATGCCCTGCAACATGTGGGGAAACGAAAAATGGAGCTGACGATGAAACAATTACTTGCTTCACCCTCGCTGCAATTAGTGACTTATCCTGCGAGCGCCACGGCACAGTCTGCAGAATTCGCCAGTGCTGACTGCGTGACGGGCCTGAATGAAATAGGTCAGATCTCAGTTAGCAATATTTCAGGGGATCCGCAGGACGTGGAACGTATCGTGGCGTTAAAGGCCGATGAACAAGGTGCGTCATGGTACCGCATTATTACCATGTACGAAGACCAGCAGCCTGATAACTGGCGCGTACAGGCGATACTGTATGCATGAGTGTCATCTACAGCAAATGAACAATGCCGGATTCGGCGCGAGCGCCTTGTCCGGCCTACAATTTTCACATATTTCATTGAGTTAATCGAAACCAGCGTCGCATCAGTCGTATACGCTTACACACACACTCCCCCCGTCGCCCGCAGCAATAAATCATTCTGGATCTGCTCTGACAACCGTACGCCGCCGCGCGTATCTAACATCACCTGACACCACGCCTGCGCCATTGGCGGAGAAGCATATTTCAACATTTGCGCACCGCAGCCCAGCAGGAATAGCTGATGAGTAATCTCTCGCCCCAGTTCTTCAGCTGGCTTACGCAGCTGCTGCTGTAAACGACGAACCGCGCGATCAAAATAGCGATCCTGCCCTTTCACTTCCACAAATGCTTCCGACAATAAGTCGTATACGCCCGCTTGCTTATTGAGAACGCGCAACACATCCAGGCACATAATATTGCCGGAACCTTCCCAAATACTGTTTACCGGCATCTCCCGGTAAAGCCGCGGCAGCTCGCTCTCCTCGCAATAACCAATGCCGCCCAGCACCTCCATCGCTTCGGCCACAAACGGCATACCTCTTTTGCAGATCACAAATTTTGCCGCAGGCGTAAATAAACGCGCCCACAGGGCTTCTTTGGCATCGGCACGCCGGTCCCACGCTCGCGCAAGACGAAACAGCAACGCCGTTTGCCCTTCAAGCTGAAGTGCCATGCGACTTAAGACATGACACATAAGGGGCTGTTGGATCAATGGATTACCAAAAACATGGCGTTGATGTGCATGATAAATCGCCAGCGAAAATGCACGGCGCATCATGGCATGGCTACCCAGGGCGCAATCAAAACGCGTCATCCCACCCATTTTCAGGATCAGACGAATTCCTTCCCCTTCCTGCCCCAACAACCAGCCAATGGCATCCTGAAACTCCACTTCGCAACTGGCGTTAGAGCGATTACCCAGCTTATCTTTCAGCCGCTCGAGGCGAATCGCGTTGCGTTGCCCATCAGGCAAAAAGCGCGGCACAAAAAAGCAGGACAAACCGCCCGTAGTCTGCGCCAGCACCAGATGCGCATCGCTTTGCGGCACCGAGAAAAACCATTTATGCCCCACCAGCCGATAAGAGCCATCTTCCAGACGCTCTGCACGGGTGGTGTTGCTCATGACATCGGAACCGCCCTGCTTTTCCGTCATTCCCATGCCAATCAACAAACCGCGTTTTTGCCCACCTGGCAATAAGTGAGAATCGTAGCGATCGCTCAGCAGCGGCGTGGTCCAGTCCTGAAACGGCGTGGGTAACATCTGTAACAACAATGGCGTGGCGGCAAAGGTCATCGTTATTGGACATAACGACCCAGCCTCAACCTGCGCATGTAACATAAAACGCGCCGCGCGCGCCACAAATGCGCCGGAGCGAGCGTCTTCTTCCCAGGCAAGATTGTGCACCCGATTGGTACATAACGCCTGCATCAGCAGGTGCCAGGCGGGGTGAAAACGCACATCGTCCAGACGGCGTCCTTGCGCATCGTAGCGCAATAATTCAGGCGGATTCACATTCGCCAGCCGCCCCAGTTCAAGAGATTCAGCCGTTCCTAACTGCTGACCAATACTGGCTAGAAAATCGCTATCCCAGCCAGCACCTTCACGCGTTACCGCTTCACAGAGCGCGCCATCAGACAGGTATAAGTTGCTGTTATTTAATGGTATAGGTTGATTAAAAACGGTGTGAGTTTGCCAGTGCACTGTGTCTCCCTCCATCAATGGCAGTCACCCTTAGTATGGTCACTGCCATGGATTCCTGACAGAAAGAGATTGCTAAAACATTCTTATCCAGCAATGTAATGCGGAACGAAACGTGAGGTGTCTTTGGTGATCAGCGTGTTATCTTCACGGATCCCCATTCCGCACGCTTCATCATCGACAATCCAGCTACCGATGAGTGTGTAGCTATCGCCAAATCGCGGCAGAGGTTGAAACGCCTGGTAGATCATCGGTTCATCGGCGTAATCACCATCAGCGTGGTCAACGACGTTATTCTGACCGTCGAAAATGGTGACGTTTCCGCCTTCGCGTGAGTAGATCGGTTTACGCACATAGCTTTCGCCAGCGGCAATCTGCGGTTTTTCGCCCTCAAACCAGGATGCAAGAAGGTTAGGATGACCAGGAAAGAAGCGCCAAAGCAGCGGCATTAGCCCTTTATTACTCAAGATACTTTTCCATAACGGCGCCACCCATTGCTCGCGACGCTTGCGCAGCAGCGGACCGTTATCGTCACGCATCATCCACTCCAGCGGATACAGCTTAAATGCACGCTGGATGACATTATCATCAAGATCGGTCAGTACGCCGCCGACGCCCAAACCGAGATCTTCAATGTAGATAAACCGCGACTCCTGCCCTGCCTGCTGGGCGCAGTCCTGCAAGTACAGCACGGTACTCCTGTCTTCATCGGTGTCCTGACAGCAGCAAAAATAAAACGGTTCCCGACTGTAAAGCTCACTAAAGCGCGAAATCAGGCGTTCCTGAATGGCGTTGTACTCCAGCAGCTTCACCGGCGCATTGCCACACCAGGCAAAATCCATCCGGCCATACAGCGAAGGATCGCGTGCGCGCCAGCTTTCGGCGATCACATCCCAGTACAACGGCGGGATCGCCAGTTGCGTCAGGATCTCTTCGTCTTTAACCGCGCGATCCACCACCTCAAGGCACATCTGATGCAGTTCCGCAGTCGGTTTTTCGATCTGCTCTTCAATCTGGCGCAGAGTAAAACGGTAAGCCCGACTCTCGTCCCAATAGATTTCATTGTCGATGATATGAAAGTCGAAACCGTTGTTAGCGGCGATCTGGTCCAGATCCCGTCGCACAGGAACGTTGTGTCTCAGCATGATTAGCCTCCCCAATGCCCACGGGCGCTGGAAGAACGACCATAGCCGCCGCGCGAAACGGTTGACGCTTTTTTGGTGGTAAAGCCGCCTGAAGAGTAAGACTCTTTTTTGCCAGAACCGGAGCGCCAGGAGTAATCACCGGAAGTGTTGCGCCAGACGGGGCGGGAAGCAAATGAGGATCCGCCGCTGTTATAGACGAACGGCTCATCGCGATCTTTACGAATAACCCGGCTTAACAAAAATCCAGAAACGACCGGGATCCAACTCTGTTCAACATTGTCGTAGTAGCAATTTTCGTACTTAGACTGACAATTCTGCTGAGTCATATTCTTCGGAACATCGGCATAAAATGCCGCTTTGGCGTTGTTCCAGCCACGCGCGCAAATGTCGGCATTATTACCGTCATCAATACAATCCTGCACTGTCGAATAAAACGTTCCGTCGCCGTCGTTATCGACATCGCCACTATCGCCACAACCTTTCAATACAAAAAAAGCGGCACCGCCCATTAGCGCCAACGTTAAGTATTTTTGTGCGTAGCGATTGCGACGCGGTTCAAAAGGATTATTCGGTCTACCAATGCGACTGATCGCTCCGTGACCAATTTTACTGTTATTTCTTGATTTGCGTTTTCTGGCCATGATCGTCCATTACCATGTCATACAAGCTGCGTTAAAAATACCGCCAGCCAGCGCGGCGGTTCCCATAAACATTCCTGCTGCGGTATTGTGATTAATAATTTTTTCGCTTAATGCGGGCATATAAAGTCTGACACCAGCAAAAACGAGTAACTGAATCACCAGTGCAATCCCGCCCCAGGCGAAATAGTCTGGAATACTCACCGCATTGATTGCCGCACTGGATAAGGGGATCACGTAACCCAACAATGTACCGCTGAATGCCAGTGACACCGCGGTATTATTGTTTTTGATTAATTGCCATTCGTTGTGCGGTGTAATTTTGGAGTAGATAAACAGAAAAATAATCACCATAGCCACGCCAATAAAAAAATAGGCACTAAAGGCAAGAAGTGAATCCAGTATATGCATTGTAAACGTCCTTGTAATTAACCAATAATATGAAGTGATGTCAGCGGGATATCGACACCCAACGCGCGCGAAAATAACCACTCTGGCTCGCCGGTAATGACTCTAACTTATTGATAGTGTTTTATGTTCAGATAATGCCCGATGACTTTGTCATGCAGCTCCACCGATTTTGAGAACGACAGCGACTTCCGTCCCAGCCGTGCCAGGTGCTGCCTCAGATTCAGGTTATGCCGCTCAATTCGCTGCGTATATCGCTTGCTGATTACGTGCAGCTTTCCCTTCAGGCGGGATTCATACAGTGGCCAGCCATCCGTCATCCATATCACCACGTCAAAGGGTGACAGCAAGCTCATAAGACGCCCCAGCGTCGCCATAGTGCGTTCACCGAATACGTGCGCAACAACCGTCTTCCGGAGCCTGTCATACGCGTAAA